>JAJFFU010000245.1 GCA_021776465.1 Parvularculaceae bacterium | reverse complement strand
TTGCCGCTGTCGGGCCTCGTGGCGGCGATCTTCGCAGGCTGGGTCGTATCTACATCAACGGCGCGCGAGGCCATCGGCTTCAAATCAGAGGCTTGGTTCGCGCGCTGGCGGTTCCTGATCCGCTGGGTCTGCCCGGTCGGTATTTTCCTCGTTGTGTTCTACGCAACGATCTGGGTGCCGTATATCTTGCCGGCGCTCGCCAACGGTTAAAGCGCGGCGTATTTATTCGTTGCGCGGACCAATCCATCGATCACGCCGGGCTCGCTTGCCGCGTGTCCGGCGTCGAGGATGAGATCGAACGTCGCCTCCGGCCACGCCTTATATAATTCCCAGGCGGTGATCATGGGCGTGACCACATCATAGCGGCCCTGCACGATCGTCGCGGGGATATGGCGTATACGGTCGATATTGGCGAGGATCTGATCGTCGCGGTCGAAAAAGCCGCCATTGACAAAATAATGACATTCAATGCGCGCAAAGGCGGTCGCGAACGCGTCGGACCCAAAATTACGCATGCGCTCGTCGGACGGCATCAGGCTGACCGTGCCGCCTTCCCACAAGCTCCAGGCTTTCGCCGCCTCAAGCTGCGCTTTCGGGTCATCGCCGGTCAGGCGCTTATGATAGGCGGCGATCATATCGCCGCGCTCGTTCTCGGGGATGGGTTTTAAAAAACCCTCCCAGGCGTCGGGATATATTGCGCTCGCGCCTTCCTGATAGAACCACAGAAGCTCCGAGCGCCGCAGGGTGAAAATGCCTCGCAGCACAAGGGCGCTGACACGGTCAGGGTGCGATTGTGCATATGCGAGCGCCAGCGTTGATCCCCAAGAGCCGCCAAAGACCTGCCAGCGATCAACGCCGAGATGTTGGCGCAGCGCTTCCATGTCGGCAATCAGCGCCCAGGTCGTGTTGTCTTCAAGGCAGGCATGGGGCGTTGAACGCCCGCAACCGCGTTGGTCGAAAACGATGACCTTGTATCGTTCCGGATCAAAATAGCGCCGCATTGACGGCGTTGACCCGCCGCCCGGTCCGCCATGACAAACAATCACCGGAATGCCGTTAATTGCGCCGGATACCTCATAATAAATTTCATGAATATCCGATACGCGAAGGGCGCCGGACTCAAACGGTTCAACGGGCGGAAATAATTTTAGGCGTTCCGTCATTTCGCGGCTGACTCTTCCCGGTGTATTTGTTAACGTTACGACAGGGTGTGTGTGGGCGTTACAGTAATTGTGGGAGTAGGGGTCTGGTGAAGGGCGGTCAACCAGCAACGCGCGCGTTGTGCGCTGCGGTATTTTTGCTTTTAGGCGGATGTGCGATTGGCGGCGCGTCGCAAACGATGACAGCGCCAGTTGCTGAACGCGACCTGCTCGTTGAAGCCGCAAGAGATGTTGAAAGAACGAAATGGCGCGCACCGGAACCGGCGCCTGTTTTGGCCTGGATTACCGGCGGCGACGATGACCGTTTTACCAAGTCCGACGCGGTCGCCTTTTACGTAAACATTTTGCCGGCCGCCGGACGGTTCAATGCGTTGCTTGCCGACGCGGACCGGAAAATGGCTGACGCTGAGCGCTTTCATGTTGTCGCCGTCAACGCCGCCGCCGCGCCGCGGGTATCGACGCGCGACATTGCGCTGGTCGAGGAATGTATCCGCGCCCTGCGCGAACAACGCGACATCTACACGGCGGCCGCTAAAAAACTGGAAGCGGCGGGAGATCCGGTCGATGATGAACAGGTCGACCAGATGCGCCGCCGGTTCAGCAATATTGTGCGCGCCCTTGGCGACGCCGCAGATGATCTCGCTGATCGCCACGCTCATACGCGTTCAGCGACATTCGCAACGCCGTCCCGCGTGATCGCGGGCAATTCGCCGGAACTCTGATCACGCGCGCCGGTTCGTCGTGATTGGCGACAGGACGTGCAAAATCCTCCCTGTCCGTGTGCGCCAAGATCGTCTAAACGGCGGCATGACGCACGAAAGCACGCACAAACGTTTTGCCGGCCCGCTCTATGCGCTGTTTTACAGCGGACAGTTTGTACTGCTTGGCGTCCAGTTGCCATTTTTTGCCGGCTGGCTGACCCTGAACGGATTTACCGCACCTGAAATCGGCATGCTGACCGGTGTTGCGCTTATTGCACGCCTCGTCTTCGGACCGGTCGTCGCCTTCTGGGCTGATCATCAGGTCGATGAACGCCGCGCCCTGTCGCTTGTATCGGGCGTATTTGCGCTTGGCGCGGCCGGGCTTGTGATCTTTCCGGACAAAATGTTGATCGCTGTTTCGGCATTTCTCATTTTATGGGCGTTCGGGATGCTGGTGCCGCTCACGGATACGGCTGTCCTGCGGGCCGATCGCAATGGGTGGCTGCATTATGGGCGCACGCGGGCCTTCGGATCGTTCGCCTTTATGGCGACGACGCTTGTCGGTGGTGTTGCACTCAGTCATCTCGGCGTTGCTGCGGCGGCGCCGGTCATGGCCGGCGCAGCGCTGTTCGCATTTTGCACATCGTTCCTGTTGCCGGCGCAGGCCGGCGATCGCGGCGGGGCGAAACCTGTCTCGTTCCGTGAGGCGCCGAAGCTGTTGCGCTCGCCGATTTTCGTGCTGGTCCTGTTCGCAGCCGGCCTGACGCAGGGCGCCCATGCGGTGTATTATGCATTCTCCTACCTGCGCTGGTCAGCGATCGGTTATTCCGAAGTCGTTATTGGCGCGCTCTGGGCGACCGGCGTCATTGCGGAAATACTTGTTCTCATTGCGGCCCGCCGGCTCGTTACGCGCGCATCACCTGCCCTTTTGCTTGGTCTTGCCGGCGCAGCGGCGGCCGTGCGCTGGGCGGTGACCGCGGTCGAGCCGCCGCTCGCCATTTTATTCCTTGTGCAGATGATGCACGCGTTCACATTCGCCGCGGCCTATCTCGCCGCTATTGAATTTATCGACCGGGCAACGCCCGTCCGGCTCGTCAATACGGCGATGACCCTGATGTCGGCAACCGGCGTCGGCGCGGTGACGGGCGTTGCAACGGTTATTGCAGGGTTTGTCTGGCGCGATTACGGCCCGACGGTCGCTTATTTGATGATGGCCGCCATGGGCGTTTGCGCCATGATATTGGCGCTGTTCGTAGGTCGGATCTGGTCGGGCGACCGACTTTTTGAGTAATTGGTAAGGGCTCGCCTGTTAGGGTGGCCGTGATATGAAAGCCCAAGGCGACATAACAATTCTGACGCGGCAACTGATCTCGTTCGGCGGCGTCGGCACGCTCGGTTTCTTGATCGATGCGGCCGTTTTTACGATCGCCAATTTGTTTTTGAACAACCTCTATCTTTCACGTCTGGTTTCATACCTTGCAGCGGCCAGTTTCACCTGGCTCCTCAATCGCAAGTTTACGTTCGCGGCGAGCGATCGTCCGCCAGTGCAGGAGTGGGGGCGGTTTGTCTTGGTGCAAACGGTAGGCGGCGCGGTCAATTACGGCGTCTATGCGATACTCGTTTCAACATATGCTTTTTTTACGGCGCACCCCGTGGCGGCCATTGCCGCCGGCTCCATTGCGGGGATGGGCGTCAATTTTTTGTCGGCAAAATTTTATGTGTTCGGCAATGCGGGCGAGAAATCCTGAAGGCGCGTAAACCGTGATCGCGCCTATTACGCCTCGGCGACCGTGACGCCGTCCCAGTCATCGGGCACGCCGTTTGCGACGAATGCGTTGAGGCGGTCTTCGTAAATATCGAACAAGGCGATTTTGGCGCCGGGCGACTTTTTGATTTTCGCCAGAATTTCCTGCGCTTCGGCAATGTCGCCGCTGCGATAGGCGGTGAGCAAGGCGCGATGGGAAACGTCGAGATCGCGAAACCCCCTCGATGATTTGATAAACGGATTGCCAATCAGCGCATAAATGCTGAACGGTCGCGCCGCGTCGCGTGTCTGGATTTTATCGAGTTCGAGATAGGCGAACTGGTGATGGGTTTCTTTATAGACGGCTTCGTCACAGATCATCGCCGGTCCATAATAGGCCGACAGGCTGCGCAAGAACGTTGCGTGGTCAACGGCGGGACCGAAGGCGGAATAACGGTTATTGCGACCATGTCCCATGGGACCGGCGAAGCATACGCCCGTCGCGACGCCGACAGCGAGATGCACTTGAATGCCGCGCGTGCGGCTTGACGTATCCAGGTCGGTATTAATTTTGTCCATGCTTTCAATCAGGCGCAAAGCCGTCGCGCAGCCGGACTGAATGTGGTCGGCGAGATCGCCCGGCGCGTTAAAATAAGCGAAAATGCGCCCGCCATCGGCCTGATCGGCCGCGCCGCCGGCGTCGATAATAGTTTCGCGCAGGTCGATTGATGCGGCTGCAAGGATTTTCGTGACGTCGTCGGGATGGCCGTCAAGCGTTTCAAGATCTTCGTCGGCGATGCGCAATTCACAAGCGAGCACCGTAATCTCGCGGCGCATACCGGAAAGGATGGCGCCGGATTCGCCCTCGCGCAGGCGCTTCATCACAGGCTCTGGCAGCGTATCGTGAAATGATCCGCGCACGGAATCATCGCGCAAGGCGCCGCCAATAGAGCGCCCGCCGGCGACCGACAAAGCGCCGACAAAGAGCGCCAGCGACGGGGCCAGTGGATCAAGGAGCAGGTGGGAGCCGGCGAAAATAAAGAACGCGCCAATCGTCAAGACGGCGCTGACGGCGGCGGCGAAACCGACGGCTTGCCAAAATTGCAGGCGCTGCGCCGTCATGATTGCCGCCGCGCCGAGGATCATCACGGCGAGCGCTTCAATGTAACCGGCCCAGCCCGGCCGCGTCGCCGATGCGCCATCGGCGATCTGGGCCGCTGCGAGGGCGTGCACCGTCGCCGGCGCCAATCGGCCGCGCGAGGTTGAGACAAGTTCACCTATTTCGCCGTCGCGCCCGATCAGGACAGTTTTGCCGGCGAGTTGGCTGTTGGAATTGCGACCGAGCAATTGCGCCGCCGATGTCGTCGGCGCATTGATGCGTTTTGGCATGTAAAGGCGAAGGGCGGTGTTGCCGGCGACCCGCAATCCGGTGTCGTTAATAGCAACGCGGCGGACAATGCGCCCCTGCGACTGGATCGCCGACGGATCGACGGAGACCTGTACGCTTTCGTTATCGCGGCTCAATTGCGCCGCGCGCAATGCAATCGACGGCGCAGGTTTACCGTCGAGCGCCCATAGTAATGGCAGACGGCGAACGATGCCGTCAGTGTCCGGAGCAAGAGCGGCGATTGACGGCGCCGCCGCCGCGGCGAGCGTCGCATTAAAACTATAAAGGTAACGCGCCGCCGGCAGGGCCAGAAAACCAACATCGCCCGCATTTGTCGAAAGCCAGTCGGTTCCAGCAACTTCTGATCGCTGTAGCGCGATTTCTGACGCCGGGTTCTCCGGCGGGGTGAGCGACACGCCAACGCCGCCGGCAATGCCTTCAAAAGCGGCGGCTAACGCCTCGTCGGTCGATGGCAGGCGCGCCAGTTCGCGCGCCAGCGCATCGTCGCTCGCGCCCTCAAGCCAGAACGCGCCGATGGTTTCCGGCGACAACGGATCCGGCGCATCAGCCGGCTCGGTTAAAATGACGCCTTTTGCGCCGGCCTGCGCCGCCGCCTCGACAAGATCGGCGAGAACCGTGCGGGGCCAGGGCCAGGGCCCCACAAGATTGACGCTTTCGCGGTCAATAAGGACCACATGGAACGTCTCCCCGGCGTCATATCCGGCCGGCGCTAGGCGCTGAAAATAGTCAAATAACTGTTCGCGCAAGCGCCCGTCCGGCGACTGGGCGCTGGCGAGCGCCCAGATGGCGATCACGGCAAGCGCCCCGGTCACCGCCAGCAGCGGCAACGCTTTGAGCCAGGCGAAGCTGTCGCGAAACATTCTGCTATTTGACAAACCCGGCTCCCAAACGGTGAAAACGCCGAAGACTCAAGCCTCTTGATGGTCCAAAATGGGTCTCGGCGGTTAAATTTGAGGATGATTTTAACACCCTCGTAGGCATGATGACACTGTGAAGTCCGGTTTATTGCAAGCAGAGGGCCGGGCCCGCGGACGATTAAGAAAGTATGACCATGACGGATTCGGCGGCCCATTTCGATATAGATCTTGCGAGCGACGGCCTTTTGCGCCTGAAAGCGTTCGGCGACTGGCGGGCGCGATATATGAAGCCCATCGACGCGGCGCTTCGCGATTTTGCTGACGACTCAGTCGGCCGGGACATTATCATTGATATGTCCGGGGTCGCCCGCCTCGACACTGCCGGCGCGATGGTCCTTCAGCGCACTTTTCAGGCGTGCCAGAACCGTACCGTAAATTCGAAGTTTATTGGCGCCCATGACGCTCATGCGGAATTACTCAGACAAATTGAGAGCCATCTGGCGCCTTGCCATGTTGAGCCCTTTCACCGGAACGCGTTCCTGAAAATGACAGAGCGGCTGGGCGAAGGCGTCGTCAATGCGACGCGCGCCATGCTCGAGCTGTGGGATTTTATCGGGCACACGCTGGTGAGCGGCGCAAAACTGATCGTTCGCCCGGCCCGCATGCGCTGGCGCGCGACCGTGCATCATATGGAGGAAACCGGCCTTGATGCGATGCCTATCGTCGGGCTGATGTCATTTCTGATTGGCGCTGTAATCGCCTTCATGGGCGCCAAGATTTTGCGGCTGTTCAATGCGGAAATTTTAACCGTGCAGCTGGTCGGCATCGCCGTGCTGCGCGAGTTCGGCGTTTTGCTAGCGGCTATTCTTGTAGCGGGTCGCTCGGGCAGCGCCTTTACGGCGCAGATCGGCTCGATGAAATTGCGCGAGGAAATCGACGCCATGCGCGTGCTTGGTCTTGAGCCGATCGAAGTGCTCGTTTTGCCGCGGGTCATTGCGTTGATCATCATGTTGCCGGTGCTCGCCTTTTGCGCCGCGATGCTGGGGCTGGTCGGCGGCGGTCTGGTTTCGTGGCTGGTCATGGATATCCCGCCGGCGCTCTTTATGGCGCAGTTCGAAGAAAACATTGGCATCAACAATTTCTATGTCGGCCTGATCAAGGCGCCGTTTTTTGCGTTCGTGATCGCCGTCATCGGCTGCTTCCAAGGCATGGAGGTCGAAGGCAGCGCCGAGTCGCTTGGTCAGCGTACGACATTATCCGTCGTGCAGGCTTTGTTCCTGGTTATCGTTATGGACGCGTTCTTCGCCATGTTCTTTCTGGAAATTGATTATTAAATGATAGAAACGCCCGACGATTACGTCATCGAAGTGCAAGGATTACGATCGCAATTTGGCGATCACGTCGTGCATGATAATCTTGACCTCAACGTTCGGCGCGGGGAAATCATCGGCGTTGTCGGTGGTTCCGGTACGGGCAAATCCGTCCTGATGCGGTCGATTATCGGCCTGAAGCATCCGGACGCCGGTACTGTCAAAGTCTTCGGCTCGGAATTTTACGGGGCGGACGAGAAAACGCGGCTTTCCATCGAGCGACGCTGGGGCGTCCTGTTTCAGGGCGGCGCCCTCTTTTCGTCGATGACTGTGGCGCAAAACATCATGGCGCCGATCCGCGAGCATCTGGGGTTCGAGGGCGAGCTTGCCAAAGACATGGCGGCGCTAAAAATCTCGATGGTTGGCCTGCGTGCTGAGGCAGGCGCCAACTACCCGTCGGAGCTTTCCGGCGGCATGAAAAAGCGGGCCGGGCTCGCCAGAGCGCTGGCGCTCGACCCGGAGCTTGTGTTCCTTGATGAGCCGACAGCGGGCCTCGACCCCATTGGCGCGGCGAAATTTGACGAATTGATCGTCAATCTCAAGGAAACCTTAGGGTTAACGGTGTTTATGGTGACCCATGATCTTGATACACTCCATGCCGCCTGCGACCGCGTCGCGGTCTTGGCCGAAAAACGTGTCATCGCGGTCGGCTCGCTTGATGAGGTGCGCCGGACCGATCATCCGTGGATACAGGAATATTTCGCCGGCCCGCGCGGCCGCGCGGCGCTTGCCGCCAAGGCAAGTTAGAGGGGGGTAGGGTTGCGTTATGGAGACCCGCGCAAATTATATTCTAATCGGATCCGTGGTCATGGGGTTGATCGCGGCTGCATTCGTGTTCGTGTTGCGTGTGACCTCATCGCAAGGCGAATTCGATTCATACGACATCATTTTTGAAGATAGCGTCACCGGGCTTTCAAACGGATCCATCGTTCGCTTTAACGGCATTCAGGTCGGTGAAGTGGAGCGGCTCGAACTCGATCCCGAAGATCCGTCGCGGGTTATCGCGCGCGTGCGCGTGGCGACGACAACGCCGGTGACCACGAAAACAACGGTTGAACTCGAACCGGTGGGTTTCACCGGCCTTGCGATTATTCAATTTGTCGGCAGCGATGAAGAGGCGCCGTTCCTGAAAGACACCGTTGAGGGTGTCCCGCAGATTACAGCGGACACGGCCGTCATTGCACAGTTTCTCGCGGGCACCAGTGAAATTATTGGGCGCGCCAACTTGATTTTGTCCGATCAGAACATCAACAGCATCTCGCAAACGCTAACCGACATACAAACGATCACGGGCGCGGTTGCGGAAAACCGCGATGAAATTTCCGACCTGATCAAGAATGCCAACAAAGCGACCGCGGAGCTGACCGTTACGCTTGAAAATCTGCGCAGGGCGTCGGACGGACTTGAAACATTGCTCGCTGAAGACGGACCGCAAGTTGTTCGCAACACCGACCAGCTAGTAACCGATATCAGAACGCTGATCGCCGAGACCGAAGCGCTTGTCACTGAGAACCGCGAATCATTTCGGTATTTCACCGATCAGGGTCTCGGGCAGGTTGCGCCGGCGCTCGCCGAGGCGCGCCAGTTGATGCGCAGTCTTGATTATACATTGCGTGAAATTGAGCGCGATCCAAAAGCATATTTTCTGGGCGAAGCGACGCCTGAATATAATGCGGAGTCAAAATAATGAACCAGGCATTCCGCATCATGATCATCGGGTTTGCATTTGCGGCCTCGGGCTGTGTCTCGCAATTGCTTGAAACCAACCCGCCCAAACCGCGCTACCTGATCGGGTTTGTTGACGCCGCCGCTGTCGCCGGCGCTGACGTTGACTGGTCGTTGATTATCGAAAACCCCGGCGCGTCGCGCGCCTATGACACGACCAAGATCGCCGTGTCGCCGACAAATGGCCGTATCGAATATTTTGGCGGCGGGGAATGGGCGAGCCGCGCGCCGGTCGTCGTGCAAATGGCGATGATCCAGGCGTTCGAAGATTCTGGGCGCATTCTGGCCGTTGGCAATCGCGCCGATATCGGGCTCAGCGACTATGCGCTGCAAACCGATATTCGTCGGCTCGACCTCGATGTCGCCGGCGGCAAGCGGTCGGCGCGCGTAGATGTCTATGTTCGGCTCACAAACGGGCGTTCGAAAGTATTCGCCGCAAGATCGTTCAAGGCTGTCGCGCCAGCCCGCAGCGATTCGGGCGACGATGTTGCCGCAGCCTTCGACGCCGCGTTAAAAACGGTCGTCGTCGATGTGGCCAATTGGACGTTTGCTGAGGGTGCGGACGACGACGCTTCGTCTTGATACAGTCGATTTACGCGAAATATCCGACCGTCGCGCCAATCAACAAATAAACCCGGCCGAGCGGTGAGGAGAGATACTCCTCCAGTTCTTCATCGGCGGTTTCAGACGTTGTGGCGTCTTCCAGTAATTTTTCGAAACTCTGCAGGAATTCCTGCACATTGCGTTCAAAGTCGCGATCGCGCGCTGACTCGCTTCGGATGCGGCGCTTGACGTCGGCTTCATTGAGACGCAAGAGCCGATTGGCGAAAACGTTGCGGTCGCCGCGCTCGTATCGTTCCTGCAATGCAGGCGGCGGATCGCCGTAAAGGCGCGTTTCAAGATCATACGTAAACGCCTGAAGATTGGCGATGATACGGATCGCGTCGTCTGCGGCGTCCCGCGCTTTTTTCGGTTTCTCTTTTACCGGTCGGTCAAGCTCCAGGGGTTCGGCGTCGTCTGCGGCGTCGAGAATTTCGCGCCACGAAACGTCGCGGCGCGATTTCGTCTCGCCCTCGGCTTTGGCGTACGCCGCTGCGCCGACGCGTTCCGGCGTTGACTGGCCGGCGCTTTTTCCGTTGCGCGGTCTGCGTTCGGCGATGTCCCGGGCCAGTTCGTCAAGGCGTGCGGCGCCAGAGCCGTTCGCTGCAGCGTCAGCGTTTGCAGGGCGCTGCGGCTTCGTGCGGCGGTCACGCGATTGTTGCGCCTTTTGTTTGTCGTTGGCGGCGTTTCGGGTTTTTTCAGCCTCTGCGTTGGCGCGCGCGGTGGCGTCCTTTTCTGCTTTTTCCTGCGCGCTGCGCGCTTGCGCCTCCAGATGCGCTTCGGCGAGACGTGCAGCGGTTTCCTGCTCGTGCAATTGCGTTTCGGCGAGTTTTGTCAGGCGATCGGTCTGGGAGGAGATCGCGTCGGCGAGCCGGTCGGCGCGCTGGCGCTGTTCTTCGATCAGGGTTTCAAGGCGCTGGTTTTCTTTTTCGAGCGCGGCGCGGGCGTCGGCCAATGCGTTATTGCGCTCGGTAATCTTATCGGCGGCGTTTTGCGAATGGCCAAGCGCGGCTTCGCTGGCGGCGGCGACATCTTGCGACGCCTTTTGCGCGACGTCGGCAGCCTGTCGCGCGGCGTCGGAAATTTGCGCTGCAGCTTTCGCCGCCTTTTCAGCATCGGCGGTCGCCGCCTCGACGGCTTCGCCCGTTTTTGCAGACATTTCGCTCACGGCTTGGGTTGCGGCGTCTTTCACGCGCGAGGTCTGTTCGGTGGCGGCGTTGATCGCGGAATCGGCGATGCGTTCGGCGTCTTTCATCGCCGCTTCGATGGCTTCATCGGCGGCCTTGCGGCTATTCTCAAAAGCACGCTGCGCGGAGGCGGAGACATTGGCCGCGTTACGCGCCGCTGATTCCGCTGCTGCATCCGCCGCCGCATTGGCGCGTTTGGTTGCTGTCTCGGTCTGGCGAGCCGC
>JAJFFU010000244.1 GCA_021776465.1 Parvularculaceae bacterium | reverse complement strand
CAAGCATATTCCCCGATATAGTTAACGACGGGGAACTTGCGGCGGGGTGGCGCACAAAATGACAATAAATGGTGATCTTTTTTCCGGCTACTGGTCAGTTTGGCTGGTCGCAGGTTTTATTTCGGGCCTGCTGTTGGTTGGCCTGATGGGACGCGGCCCAATTCGCCTGTTCACGCCACTGTTTCGTATCCTAATGCTTCCACTCCGCCCGATTACGTTCGTCCTGCGCCGCTTGCGCATTATGCCGAAAGCGACGGCTCGTGCGCGCACCGCACGAAACGCGCTGGCGACGGCGCGTCTTGCGTCTAATCGCAATCTGTCAAACCAGTCCGAAATAGATTTCGCACTGAGTCTGCCGGACGATGACGACCTTGAAGAAACCGACGAAGAGGTCGCTCCCTACGACTATTCCGAGGAGCGGCAATCAATTAATATGGACGGCTTATATTTTAGGCACATCAAACTTCAACCGGACTATCTGCCAACGCTCTTAACTTCGCAAATGTCTGACGAAATCGGCGATCGATATCTCGCGGCGGCGCGCACCTTTTTCAATAAGCGGCCAGCACTCAAGGTAAACCACAAGGCGTTGTTCGAAGATGCCGATGGCGCTGTCGCCGTATCATTATTCCGAAATTTCGATCGCCGGGCCTATTATATCCTCAACGAAATGCGCAAGACGATCAATGGAAATGCGCGGCGCCTGATGATCGCATATTCGTCACTATTGGTGGCCTCCGCTATTGCCGTATTCGCGGCGCCAATCGACCCGCCAATCCAGCTTGGTGCTTGTATCGGGATCGTCGTGGTTATGTTCGTCTGGCATGCTGGCGGTTACCAAAAACAACAGCAGCACGGTATTCGAGAACTTCGGTCCTTCCTCACACGCTATCTAGGCAGGATCAGCGATCGCTTTCGCGAAGTGACCGGTAATGCCCGTGGCGTCACCGTCGGCGACGAAACGGATTCGCAAAAGCTCTCCGAGCGCGCGATAAAATGGCATAAAGTGATGATCTGGCTGCCTTTTAGGACGTTTTTCCTCGAGACTTTCGTACGAAACCTTCAATACCAAATCGACCGGAACTCCGCGTACTATCTTTATATCTGGTTTCCGACTTTGCTGGCGGTTGGTGCGGTCATCGGCTTTGCTTGGCTTGATGGCTCTCATTCCTTCGGGGCTCTTTTAAATGTCGCGCAGAGCTATCCAGAATACGCGTTTCTTTTCACGTTTGGGGTCTATTTACACCTCATTACCAAAGTCGTCATTGCAGACGAGCTCGACCAAACGGACTGGCTTGGATTTGACGATCTGAATGTCAGCGCCGCCATGGACGAAGTCGTCGGAAAATATGCGGAAGATGTCGGCTTTTGGAAAGGGCGCTTCGACCGCTAATTCTTTTTCGCGGCAGTGCGTTCGCAGCGCTAGGTTGTCAGCACTTTTTTCAGGTTTCGCGCGGCCTGACGAATGCGCTGCTGGTTTTCGACCAGACCGATGCGAACATGGCCGTCGCCCTTTTCGCCAAAGCCGAGGCCGGGCGCGACGGCGACCTCGGCCTTTTCCATCAGCAGTTTTGCAAATTCAACTGATCCCATGGCGCGAAACGCCTCTGGAATTGGCGCCCAAGCGAACATCGACGCCTCTGGCGTCGGGATATCCCAGCCCGCTTTGGCGAAATGTTCGATCAGGACATCGCGGCGCGCCCGATATATGCTCCGTATACCATCGATCACATCGGGCGGGCTATCCAGCGCCGCAACGCCGGCAACCTGAATTGGCGTAAATGCGCCATAATCAAGATATGACTTCACCCGCGCGAGCGCTGCAATCAGCCGCGCATTGCCGACCGCCATGCCCAGACGCCAACCGGCCATGGCAAATGATTTCGACAGGGAATTCACTTCAACAGCGTTGTCGATTGCGCCCGGCACCTCAAAAATGGAAGGCGGCGGGGTATCAAAATAGATCTCCGAATAAGCAAGATCGGAGAGAATGATAATGTCGTGCTTGCGGGCGAGCGCCAGCGCATCTTTGTAGAAATCGAGCCCGACCATTTGCGCCGTCGGGTTTGAAGGATAATTTAGCACCATTGCCCGCGGCGCCTTCGGCAACCTTGCCACAGCGTCGTGAAGACCGCGCAAATATTGCTCCGGGGTCAACGCAGGCACGGCCTCGATGACGCCGCCAGCGATAATGAACCCATAAGCATGGATCGGATAGGCGGGATTGGGCGACAAAATAACGTCGCCCGGCGCGGTAATCGCCTGCGCCAGATTGGCGAACCCCTCTTTCGAACCGAGCGTTGCGACGATTTCCGTTTCAGGATCGAGGCGCACATTAAATCGCCGCTCATAATAACGCGCCATCGCCTTGCGAAGCCCAATAATACCGCGCGAAACCGAATAGCGATGCGCTTTCGGGTCATGCGCCGTCTCGCAAAGTTTTTCGATAATATGAGACGGCGTCGGCATATCAGGATTGCCCATGCCGAGGTCAATGATGTCGCGGCGCTGGGCGCGAAGCTGCGCCTTTAAGCGGTTGACCTCCTCAAAAACATAAGGCGGCAATTGTTTGATACGGTAAAATTCTTCGGAAACGGGCATGATTGATCGCTAAGCCTGAGAACGTATTGGTGCAAATGAACAGCCGGAAAGATCAGGCTGATTTGGCAGCCGCTGCAATCCCCTTGCGGGCCAGAATCTCCAGCGGCTCAACCACCCAGAATTTCAGCGACGTCGTCGCCCAGTCGTCGAGGATCTGCCGAGCGCGGACCGAACGCGTTTCGCGCCAATGTCTTTCAACGAGCTCGTGGCACTCCGCCATATCGTCGCGATCGACAAACCGTCGCCAGGCAACGTTGTCGGCATTGACGACATTTTCAAACACCGCGTCATCATCGTAAACGTAAGCGACGCCGCCCGTCATGCCTGCGCCAAAATTCGCGCCGACCGACCCGAGGATCACAGCAACGCCGCCCGTCATATATTCACAACCATTAGCGGCGCAGCCCTCAATCACCGTCGTTGCGCCGGAGTTGCGCACAGCGAAACGACCGCCAGCCCGGCCCGCCGCAAAAAGGCTCCCCGACGTGGCGCCGTAAAGGCAAGTATTGCCGATGATGGCGTCATTAGCGGCGTTAGCGGGTTCCAGGGGCCGGACAACAATCGTTGCGCCCGACAACCCCTTGCCGACATAATCATTCGCATCACCATCCACGACAATGCGTAGTCCGTGTGCGGAAAATGCGCCGAGCGATTGCCCGGCGGACCCCTTCAACCGCAACGTCAAATGATCTTCTGACAAAGTTTCCGGATTGGCGCCCGTGACAATATGCGACGAAATTCGTGCGCCGATCGCCCGATCAGTATTCTTGACCGGATAGGACAATTGCAGTTTCTCGCGGCGCTCAAGAAACGGCGCAAGCTCCGAATGGATCCGTTGATCAAGCGTATCGCCAATTTCATTCCTGCCCGTTCGCGTCGATCGTTGCGGCCGGCCGCCTGCATCAACGCGAATGAGAATGGGATTGAGGTCAAGGTCATCCAGATGCGCGGCGCCGCGACTAACCTGGTCGAGAAGATCAGCGCGGCCAATCACATCTTCAAGCGAGGCGGCGCCAAGCGAGGCAAGAATCTCGCGTGTTTCCTCGGCGATGAAGGTCATCAAATTGACGACGTGATCGGGCATACCCGCGAACTTTTCGCGCAAAGCGTCGTCCTGCGTACAAATGCCGACCGGGCACGTATTTGAATGACACTGCCGCACCATCAGACAACCCATGGCTACGAGCGAAATCGTACCAATCCCAAATTCTTCCGCGCCAAGCATGGCGGCAATGACGACATCGCGGCCGGTGCGAATGCCGCCATCGGTACGCAGCGTCACCTGCGATCGCAAATTGTTCAACGTCAAAACCTGATGGGCCTCGGCAAGGCCCAATTCCCAGGGCGCGCCGGCGAATTTAATAGACGTTTGCGCGCTCGCGCCGGTGCCGCCGACATTGCCGGAAATCAAAATCGTGTCGGCTTTTGCCTTGGCGACGCCAGCGGCGATGGCGCCGATACCGGACATTGAAACGAGTTTGACGCAGACGCGCGCGATCGGGTTGATCTGTTTCAAATCATAAATGAGCTGCGCCAGATCTTCGATTGAATAAATATCGTGATGCGGC
>JAJFFU010000243.1 GCA_021776465.1 Parvularculaceae bacterium | reverse complement strand
CCAACCAACAGCAGGCCCGAAATAAAACCTGCGACCAGCCAAACTGACCAGTAGCCGGAAAAAAGATCACCATTTATTGTCATTTTGTGCGCCACCCCGCCGCAAGTTCCCCGTCGTTAACTATATCGGGGAATATGCTTGAAAAGAGAAGAGGGCGTTCGCCGGACATTGAAGAACCGCATTGGCTTTCAAAACGAGAAAGTGCGGCCAGAATAAGGGGTTTCACTTTCCGTCTAGCAGCTTCGGCTAAAGCGGCGAGAAAATTGACATACCCTGTTGACCTTTTCGCGCTTGCGAAGTAAATCCACATCAACTCATCAAGACCAGCCGAGGGATAAGGCCCGTTGACGCTGGGGCAACCGCCAGGAAGTCAGACCGACTTTTTTGGAAAGGTGCCAATTCCTTCGAGGAGAGATCCTCGAGAGATGAGTCGAACGATGGCTGCGATTTCGTTCGATCGGTCTCTTGTGAATTGCCTCTGATGAGCGGCGGAAACGACGCGAGGAAGAGGCATTTTGATGTCAGCCGTATTGAAGAATGAGGAAGGCGACTGTCGCACAGTTTGGCGCGACGGGGTCATTGCGTTGCCTGCTGACTTCACGCTTGAGAGCGGTGAACGCTTATCCGAACCACGTATTGGCGTTCGCCTATACGGCAATTCGAAAAACCCCGTTGTTGCTGTCGCGGGCGGAATTTCCGCAGGCCGCATTGTCGCTGATACGCGTGATCAAAAAGGGTGGTGGCGCGACTACGTCGCTGCTGGCCGGTCAGTTGATCTCAACAGTTTTTGCGTTCTCGGCTTCGATTTTCTTCCGAACGCCGAAGAACACGCAACCACGATCTCGACCAATGATCAGGCGCGCGCGCTGGCGTTAGCGTTGGATGCGTTGAACATTGAACGCCTCAACGCTTTTGTCGGCTCCTCTTATGGCGGCATGGTGGCGTTGGCTTTTGCCACCGCGCATCCGAGCCGGATCGAAAACCTCGTGGTTATCTCTGCGGCAGAAAAGCCCCATCCGTTCGGCACGGCCTTACGCGGCGTGCAACGACGGATTGTTGAATTTGCAAGGCAGTCTGGAGATGCCGCCCAAGGCGTCGCGCTTGCGCGCCAGCTCGCCATGGTTTCCTACCGAACGCCCGGCGAATTCGCCGCGCGTTATCCGCATGCGCCAGTCGACGCGGCCGGCGATCCGTACGCGGTATGCGACTATCTGATCGCCCGCGGCGCGGCCTTTGAGATGGACCCGCAGCGCTTCGTGACGTTGTCAGATTCCATTGACCGCCACGCGGTCGACTTAACGAACATTTGCGCGCGAACGCTTTTTATCGCGGCCCAAGGCGATCAATTGTCGCCGCCGGTTGATGTGCGCCGCTGCGCCGCTGGCGTTCACCGCGCCCGCTATGTCGAAATCGCTTCTCAATATGGCCATGACGCCTTCCTCAAGGAAGCCGCCTCCATTGGCCCTTTTATTCAACGTTTCCTCAAGGAGTCCGGTCAATGACCACGCATCTTCACCCCGAAACACTCATCGCAAGCGCTGGTGTTTCGTCCGATCGCGGACAGAATGCTGTTGCGCCGCCGCTCTATCTGTCGGCGAATTATTTCTGGAACGACCCGTGCGAGAAACCGCAATATGATTATGCGCGGTCCGGCAATCCGAACCGTTCGCAGCTTGAAGAAGCGCTCGCCTCGCTCGAAGGCGGCGCGCGCGGCGTTATCACGTCGTCCGGCATGGCGGCGGTCGATCTCGTCCTCAACCTTGTCGAACCCGGCGAGGTCGTGCTGGCGCCCCATGATTGTTACGGCGGCACGCATCGCCTCCTGACGGCGCGCGCCAAGCGCGGTCATTTCAAAATTGTCTATGTCGACCAGACCGATCTCGCAGCGCTTGCTGCCGGGTTCGCCAAAAAGCCAAAACTTGTCCTCATTGAAACGCCAAGCAATCCGCTTTTGCGCGTGACGGATATTGCAAAAGTCGTGGATTTTGCGCGCCAGGTTGATGCGTTCGTCGTCGCTGACAACACGTTTTTGTCGCCGGCGCTGCAGCGTCCGTTGGACCTCGGTTGCGACATCGTTGTTCATTCAACAACAAAGTTCATCAACGGCCATTCCGATGTCGTCGGCGGTGCTGTCATCGCCAAGGACGCGGCGCTCGGCGAAGAGCTTGCATGGTGGGCCAATTGCACGGGCGTCACCGGCGCGCCGTTTGATTCCTTCATGACGCTGCGGGGCCTACGGACATTGTTCACGCGAATTGAGCGGCAACAGGCGACAGCGAGCGATGTTGTCGACGCGCTAAGCCAGGATCCGCGCGTCGCCAAAGTGTATTTTCCGGGGCTGAAGTCCCATCCCGGCCACGAGATCGCCGCGCGCCAGCAATCCGGGTTCGGGTCGATGTTCTCCGTCGAATTTGTCGAGACCATTGATGTGCTGGAACTGTTGCGCCAGCTGGATATTTTCACCATTGCGGAATCGCTCGGCGGTTTTGAAAGCCTTGTGTGCGTGCCGGCGGCGATGACCCATGCGGGCATGACGCCGGAGGCGCGCGAAACAGCCGGGATATCAGATCGGCTTGTTCGGTTTTCGATCGGGCTGGAGCACGGCGCTGATCTGGTTCGCGATGTCCTGAACGCCCTTGACGGCGCGGCCGCGGACGGCAATGTGCGTTATCTTAAAGAACAAGCGGTTGGGGCATGTGCGTAGACGTTATCAATAAGGAACCGTCGAAACCTTCCTTGCGCGAAGGCAAAGACAAAACACGCGTTGCCGTCGCCGGCCTCGGCTTGATCGGCGAGGGTGCAGCGTTGCGTGTTTTATCCGACGACCGGTTCGCACTCTGCGGCGCCTTGGTTAACGACGCTTCCAAACCGCGCGATGCGTTGCCGGCGGACACGGTCATTACTGACAAAGTCGACACATTGATCGAAACGCGACCGGACGTCGTGATTGATGCGCTGCCCGTGGGAGATATTGGCCGCGAGCTGATCGAAAGAGCAATCTCTGCGGGTGTCAGCGTCGTCTCAGCCAACAAACAGGCGGTTGCCGGATCGCTGGCGGCGTTCACAAAACAGGCGG
>JAJFFU010000242.1 GCA_021776465.1 Parvularculaceae bacterium | reverse complement strand
GCGTTAACCAACATTGCTGACGCTCCCTTAATGACCCATCGCTAAAAATATACCGATCCCGACGAGGGATTCGGAGAGCGTTTATGGGGCGAAGAGCATATAGTGGGATACGCGCGAACCAGCGCGGTTCAGCGGCGGTCGAGTTTGCGCTCGTCGCCCCGCTTTTTCTGGCGCTCGTTTTTTCAATTCTGGAAGCGGGCTGGTTTTTCTTCGTCAATTCCGCCGTTGAACAAGCCAACGCAACGGCGGCGCGCCTTATCCGCACTGGCCAGGCGCAAAACGCCGCCGACGCCGACGGCAATCCGATCTATTCAAAAGACGCCTTCTACAATGAGATCTGCCGCGTCGTTTCGACGTTTGGCGATTGCGACAAAGCGCTGACGGTCGATGTTTCAAGATTTGCAAGTTTCGACGCCCTCGCCGCAGATATTTCCAATCCCGTTTGCCGCGATCAGGATGACCCGACCATCCAGGGCGCACAGTTCAGTGCGAGCGACTATGGCGCCCAGAACGAAATCATCAGGGTGCGCGTTTGTTATCTTTACAAGCCCGTCAATCCGGCGCTCGGCCTGAAGATCACGACGAATACGCACGGCTTTAAAGAACTCGTCGCGCAATCGATTTTTCGCAACGAACCTTTTGAGGATTAATCGATGGCGCGCACATTCATAACCGCCTTTGCGAAAGATTGCCGGGCGATGGCGGCGACGGAGTTTGCGCTTCTCTTGCCCGTGTTGCTGGTAATATTTTTTGGCGTCGTTGAGGGCTCGGACGCGCTTTCAAAAAGCCGGCGTGTGACCCTTGCTGCAAACACGCTCGCTGACCTCGCCGCGCAAGAAACCGACCTTCTGGAAAGCGCCGCGGACAGTCTTTTTGTCGGCGTTGAGGAAATCGTCGATGCCAACGGCGCGGCGATGGATATTCGCCTTGTCAGCGTTATTTTTGACGACACCGATGGCGACGGAACGCCGGACAGTCCGGTCGTTCACTGGAGTTACGACAATGCCGGCGGCGAGCCTTATCCGGCGGGGACCGTCTACAACGACCTCTCTGATCCCGCGCTCCTGGAAATCGACAGCTCAATAGTCGTCGCCGAAGTCATTTATCCGTACACGTCGTCTCTGACACATTATTTTATTTCAAACATCACCTTCGACCGTGACGCCGCGCGATGGCCGCGACGATCACTGCGCGTACAGCTTTGCTCAGCGCCGGGGACATGTACGAGCTGAGGATCTGGCACTGGCAATTACGCCGCCGCCACTTTCATATTGAGACCAAGCGCCTTCATCACTTTCATAACCGTGGCGAATTCGGGATTGCCGTTTTCAGATAGCGCCTTGTAAAGGCTCGTCCTGCCAAGCCCGGATAACTCGGCAATGTCCGCCACACCCTTTGCGCGCGCGACAGCGCCGAGCGCCTCAACGACAAGCGCGGGATCGCCCTGTTCGAAAATTTCATCGAGATAGGCGGCAATATCTTCATCGGTCTCAAGATATTTCGCTGCATCAAAGCGGTTTGTTTTGATCGCCATGGGTTTCGCCTTTCGCCTTTTCAGGCCCGTCATTCAATCTCTTCAGCGAGGGCCAGCGCCGTCTTAATGTCCGTATCCTGAGTGCCTTTATCGCCGCCTGCGAGAAGCACGATCACTGTCTCACCGCGCGGAATAAAATACACGCGATATCCCGGCCCATAAGTGAGGCGCATTTCCGATACGCCTTTTCCGACGGGCTTTACGTCTCCCGGGTTACCGAGTTTCAGCCGATCAATCCGAACGAGTATTTTCGCCCGGGCCGTCCGGTCTTTGAGCGCTGATAGCCAATCCGAAAATTTCTCGGTCGCCCGGATTTCCATGAATACCTTTGTATCTCATGGGATACAAATTGTCAAATTATGCCAAGATTAGGCAAGACAAAATGCCCACATGAAAGGCCCGCCGACGCGCCGAAATCGAACCGGACATCGAAAATATCTTCGATGACGCGATGCGAAAACAAACAACACTTGAAAAATGGTGGGCGCGGGCAGGATTGAACTGCCGACCCCTACGATGTCAACGTAGTGCTCTCCCACTGAGCTACGCGCCCCGCGCGGATGCCGCCGCGGAGCGAGGGTCTCTAAAGGCAAACTGTCAGGCTTGCAAGTCTCCGCCGTCACGCGGCGCAGCGCAAAAATTTAAGCTGCGATGACCCGGTCGACCTCTTGTACGAGGTCTTTCAGGTGGAATGGTTTTGACAGCACCTTGGCGTCTTCCGGCGCCTGGTTGGCTGCGTTGAGGGCAACGGCGGCAAACCCGGTGATGAACATGATTTTCATTTCCGGGTCGATTTCCGCGGCCCGGCGGGCCAGCTCAATGCCGTCCATGACGGGCATGACAATATCGGTCAGCAGGAGATCAAACTCGCGAAGCTGAAGCTCGGTCAGCGCCTCGTCGCCCTGGGCTGCGTCAATGACGGCGTGCCCCGCCCGTTCGAGCGCTTTTTTAAGAAAACGCCGCATCGATTCATCGTCTTCCGCCAACAATATTGCCGCCATATTACTCGCCTTTACGCTGTCGCCCGATTTCGTCGTTAATATAGTAGGCGTGTTCTGGATAAGGACGCCAACCGGCGCCCCGTACAATGTTGCAAATCTCCTTGCAATTGCCGATCCAATTCTGCCTGATTGGCGTCAAGGTCTTAACGAACCACCCAAAGCGGCGCTAACATGCCGAAAGTCGTTTCATTTTCAAGATCGGGACGGATATGGCCAAAGCGGGCGAGCATAAGGACGCCAGCGAAAGCGAAACATGCGATCGGCGCCCAGCAGTGGAAGTGCTGGAGCCGGCCTCATTGCTGTCGCCTGTCATTTTTGCATCGCCCCATTCCGGCCGCGACTATCCAACCGCCTTGCTGAAAAACGCCCGCCTGGACCGCCACGGCCTGCGCCAGTCCGAAGACAGTTACGTCGACCTCCTGTTCGAGACGGCGCCGCGCTATGGGGCGCCGCTGCTGCGGGCGCTTTTTCCGCGGGCCTATGTGGATGTGAACAGGTCGCGCAATGAGCTCGACCCGCGCATGTTCGCCGATGAATTGCCGCCGGAAGCGGACACCCGCTCCAATCGCGTGATCGCCGGGCTCGGCGTTATTCCGCGGATTGTCGCCGATGGTCAGGACATATATGCGCGAAAATTGCGCCATTCGGACGCCGAACGTCGGTTAATGTCCTGCTATGACCCGTATCACGCAGCGCTGGCGCAATTGATTGACAGCGCCGTCAGCGCCTTTGGCTGCGCCGTCGTCATCGATTGCCATTCCATGCCGTCGGCCGGCGGCGCACCAATGCGTCCCGGCGAACGCTCGATCGATTTCGTTCTTGGCGACCGGTTCGGCGCCTCCTGCGCCCCGGCAGTGACGGAAATCGCCGACGCGACGCTGACGGGCATGGGATATGAAACAGCGCGCAACGCCCCCTACGCCGGCGGCTATGTCGCCGCGTCCTATGGCCGCCCGGTGACCGGCGTTCATGTCCTTCAGATCGAAATCAATCGGGCGCTCTATCTCGATGAAAAACGCATCACCCGAACAGAGGCCTTTGACGAGCTTCGCACGTCGATCATCACGATGATCAAACGCTTGACCAACATCGATCGCGACGCATTGTGGATGACACAAGCCGCGGAATAATAAGAACTTCGCCGCACCGCAATAAAAAAAAGACCGCAGACAAAATGCCTGCGGCCAAGTCATAGGGAGGAAACGCCCTTAAAAAGGGCGGCAATGACAAAGTCACTGCGAAATCAGGATACCCAGTCATCTGCTGCAATGCAATATTTTATTGCAGCGCAACAGAATATTTACAAATTTGGCCGGACTGCACTAATTCAGCGCGTTAGCGACACAAAAACCAAGAAAATCGACGCGCAAACGGGTAATCAACATTATGAACGAAACAACAGATCGACCGGCTGACGAACCGGCGCCGCGCAAAAAAGGCCCATTGGGACGTCTGGGCTCAGGCGTCGGACGCCTGACCCGCGCCAAGGCGCGTTTCGATATGCCCAATGTGGAGGGCGGGTTAAAAATCGTCATCGCCACAGACGCATGGAAACCGCAACTGAACGGCGTCGTCAGAACGCTCGACACGCTGGGACAAATCCTGACCGGCCTCGGCAATGAAGTCCTGTACATCACGCCGAACGATTTCAAATCCGTACCAATGCCGTCCTACCCGGAAATCCGGCTGTCGCTGATGCCGAACCGCAAGGTCGCCAAGATCATCAACGAGTTTCAGCCCGACGCCATCCATATCGCGACGGAAGGGCCAATTGGCCGTGCGGCGCGCCGGTTCTGCAAACGCCGCGGCCATCCGTTCACCACCAGCTTTCATACGCGGTTCGCCGAATACGCCAATGAGCGCTGGAAAGCGCCAATCGGCTGGGGCTACGCGGTCCTCAAAGATTTTCACAAGGACGGCGAGACCATGATGGTGGCGACGCCCGGACTGATAGAAGAGTTGTCAGAGCGCGGTTTTTCGAAGATGAAACTGTGGACGCGCGGCGTCGATCTGGAACAGTTTCAGCCGGGCGACCGGTCATTTCTCGATCAATATCCGCGCCCGATATTTCTTTATGTGGGCCGTCTCGCCGTTGAAAAAAGCATTGAAGATTTCGTCGAGCTGGATCTTCCCGGCACAAAACTGATGGTCGGCGAAGGCCCCCAACGCGAAGAGCTCGAAGAGAAGTACAAGGAAGCCGTTTTCGTCGGACCGAAATATGGCGACGAGCTTACGAAATATTATCAGGGTGCGGATGTTTTTGTATTTCCCTCCCGCACCGACACATTCGGCCTCGTCAATGTCGAGGCGCTTGCCTGCGGCGTACCGGTTGCGGCCTATCCGGTGCGCGGCCCCCTCGAAATTCTCGACGGCGCGCCGGAAGGGTGCGGCGCGATGGATGAAGACCTACGCACGGCCTGCATGGCCGCATGGGAAAAACGCGACCCGATCGCCTGCCGGGAATGGGCGCAACGCTTTTCCTGGGAGGCGGCGACGCGGCAATTCATCACCAATCTTGAAACGCCCGGCTTTGACGAGCAGTTCTGGTTGCGCTCAGCAAAAATGATCGACTGATGGATTTGCGATAACACCGCGTTAACCCTTAAATTAAGCCGTTTTCAGGCGCTTTGCCCCTTGATTGAAACGGCGAGAAGCACAATATTCGTCGAGAACCGCGCCGCCCTTTTGGGGCCGGCCGAAAATTATTGAAAAGGATTGATGTCCATGAACGAACCGCGCTCGCAATTTGGCCGCACGGCGACCACGTCCGCCAGCGGCGCCGCCGTCGATCAGGGCCTCCGGCAATACATGCTGGGCGTTTATCACTACATGGCGCTCGGCGTCGCCGGCACCGGCGTCTTTTCCATGCTGCTTGCCAGCAATGAACCGCTGATGCTTCAGATCGCCGGAACGCCCCTTCGCTGGCTTCCCTTTGTCGGCATTCTCGCCATGGGCTGGATCGCGCCGAAAGTTATTTTCTCCGGTTCGAAAGTCGCCGCACACGCAATGTTCTGGGTCAACGCCGCCTTCTGGGGCGTGTTGATCTCAACGATGTTGTTCGCGTTTATTCACGCCGACGCCGCGCAGGAAATTTATCGCGCTTTCTTCATCACCGCTTCCGTCTTCGGGGCCATGAGCCTTTATGGATATACGACGAAGAAGAGCCTCTCCGGCATGGGCACGTTTTTGTTCATGGCGACGATCGGCCTGTTGGTTGCGATTATCCTGAACGCGCTGATCTTCCAGAGCACGATGATGAGCCTCATCACGTCGTCACTGGTCGTTCTCGTCTTCTCAGCGATCACTGCTTACGAGACGCAGATGGTCAAGAACATGTATGTGGAAGGCGCCGGCGGTAATGACCGCGC
>JAJFFU010000241.1 GCA_021776465.1 Parvularculaceae bacterium | reverse complement strand
AGCAGGGCCAGTGAAAGCGGTTCGGAAAGGGCGTTCAGCGTCTGCGGATCATTGAGGTAAATTCGGGCGACGTCGCCGTCCTTCTCATAATGTACGAGGTCTTGATCAGTCATAGAGGGCTCCTGCCGCATCAAAGGTCTGGCTGTTTTTCTGCACCGCGCTGAAAAATCAGTCTAACAGTTTTCGCAGTTCAATGTTGCAGGGCGCCGGGCGCAGTTCCGGAATATTAACAAAATTCGCGTGGGGTCTGAAATATGACCGGAAAAACCAGCAAGTCGGATCCAAGGACCAATGGCGGCTCGCGTGTCCCGCTTGTTCGCCACCCAATGTCGGATAATGCTGGCGCAGATGGCGTTGGCGTTGTTGTGGCGCGCGTCGGGGCCGGGCTTTCATTACATTATTCGGTGACGGGAGAAATTGGGCGCATCGTGCTGCCGGCGCAACGCGCATCCGCACGCGCTGATGGATTATGGAAGCAGACCTGTTTTGAGGCCTTCGTCAGCGACGGCGCAGCATATTGCGAGTTCAATTTTTCACCCTCGACGCAATGGGCGGCTTATCGCTTTTCAGAGTATCGCGATGGAATGGCCGCTGCCGAAACGCCGCCGCCACAGATCGAGTTCGCGACCGCTCCTGACCAGATAGATCTCTATACAGAGTTACTGCTGGACAGTTTGCCGTTGACAAGCGCCCGACCATGGCGCCTCGGCCTGTCGGCAGTGATAAAAACCAGCGATGGTGGAACGTCTTACTGGGCGCTCTCGCACGGCGAGGGCCAGCCGGATTTCCATCGCGCCTGTTGCTTTGCGATGCAAATCCCATGAGCGTGTCACGTATGAAATTCGGTATCGATCGTCTTCTCGCCGACCCAGCATTGCGCACGCCGCTGAAAGGCAAACGCGTCGCTGTCCTTGCGCATCCTGCATCTGTAACAGCGGATCTGACCCATTCGCTCGATGCGTTGGCGGCCTGCCCTGACATAAAACTAAGCGCTGCATTCGGGCCCCAGCACGGACTGCGCGGCGATAAACAGGACAACATGATCGAGTCGCCAGATTATCAGGATCCGGTGCATGGCGTTCCGGTTTTCAGCCTATATGGGGAGGTGCGTCGTCCGACTGACGAGATGATGAACGCCGCCGACGTTCTGTTGGTTGACCTGCAGGATCTCGGATGCCGAATTTATACGTTCATGACGACGCTGCTTTACGTTCTTGAGGCGGCGTCGGCGAATGGAAAATCTGTCTGGGTTCTTGATCGTCCCAACCCGGCCGGGCGTCCCGTCGAGGGCCTTTCGTTAAAACCGGGATGGGAAAGCTTCGTTGGCGCGGGGCCGACGCCAATGCGCCATGGATTGACCCTTGGCGAGTTGGGCCATTGGTTTATTCGCCATTTTGGTCTCGACGTTGATTATCGCGTGATCGAAATGGAGGGCTGGCGCCCTGACGATGGCCCCGGATTCGGCTGGCCGCTGGATGAACGCGCGTGGATCAATCCAAGTCCGAACGCGCCAAACTTGGCGATGGCGCGCGCCTACGCCGGCACGGTGATGCTTGAGGGAACAACGTTGTCAGAAGGGCGCGGGACAACGCGGCCGCTTGAGCTGTTCGGCGCGCCCGATATTGACGCCACCGCAATCATTTCAGAGATGAACAAAATTGCGCCGGCGTGGATCAACGGATGCATCTTGCGTGAGTGCTGGTTCGAGCCGACGTTTCACAAACATGCTGGCGCTTTATGCAGCGGTGTACAGATCCACGTGGAAGCGACGCACTACGATCATGCGGCGTTCAAACCGTGGCGGTTAATGGCGCTGGCGTTCAAATCCATACGGCGCCTGTACCCTGACTACGATCTATGGCGCGATTTCCCTTATGAATATGAAACGGGGAAACTCGCCATTGATGTCATCAACGGCGGTCCGTCTTTGCGCGAGTGGGTTGATGACGGTGCTGCGGAGCCCGGAGATCTCGATGCGATCGCCGCTAGCGACGAAAGCGCCTGGCGCCGCGATATCGAAAATGTGTTGATCTACCGTTAGATTTCCAGCCGTGCGATGTTGATCGTGCTGTCAGCGCTTACACGCATAAGGCGTGCTCCATCGATAACGGGCGTGCGCGACAAAAACGCCTCTACGGACATGACAATAAATTTTGCGTTTTGACGCAAGTTCTGCTCATGAATGGCATGTATGGCGCTTCGTCTTGACGGATGATGCGCGAGTTTTGCCGACGCGAATGCGTGAAGTCCGGAAGAGGCTGATTTCTCAGCGCTTTCTTAAATCCGTAGGAACCTCGAAAGCCGCGAAATGCTGGTTGTTAAAAGTGTAGTAATAGCTGGCGGGGAATCATCTCGATGAATGCCTGTGCGAGCATCGTTGAAATAATCGACGGCGCAGAGAGTACTGTCATAAAAACTATCCTTGCCGCCAGCGCTTCTGTTTTTAACCTTAGTCTCGCCGGATCTGCTTTGGCGCAAGATTTTGCGAGCGCCGAACCAGATACGATCATTGTCATTGGCGATCCCGTTGGGTTGCTCGAAGATCGCCCGACTGATTCCGTATTCGGAATTGGCCGGTCGAGCCTGGAAACGCCAAGATCTGTCAGTATTGTCAGCGATACGACTATTGAGCGTTATTCCATCGAAGACATCGATGATTTCGTCACGACGACGCCGGGAACATTCGGAGGAAGTTTTTTTGGCGTTCCGGGATCAATCAGTATTCGCGGCGCCATCTCGGAAACGTATTTCCGCGGATTTAAACGTGTACTGAACAATGGCCTGTTTCCAACGCCGATCGGCGCGGCTAACAGGGTGGAAATCGTTCGCGGGTCTGTGCCGGTGATTTATGGGGCCGGTCGTATTGGCGGGTTTCTAAATTTCTATCCAAACGTTGCGAAGGGAGAGGGGCGGACCGTTGATGACGGACCAAGTGGTTCATTGTCGGTCACGTCCGGTTCGTTCAATAAATTTAACGTCGCTGGCGACGCGGTTTTGCCGTTTCGGGTCGACGGCCGCGACGGCGGGGTCGCTGTCTATGTCGAGTATGAAGACTCCGACAGTTACTATTTTGGCCGCAAGCCGCAACACGAACTCATTCAGGCTGACTTCAATCATGAATTGGGGAATGGTTGGCGCATCCAGCTTGGCGGCATGTATTTTAATTCCGCCGGTTATCTGCAATCGCCCGGGTGGAACCGGCTGACCCAGGATTTGATTGATAACGGCAATTACATAACGGGCGTCGATACAGACATCGCCGATGCAAATGGCGACGGTCAATTAAACCCCGCTGAAATTGACGCCGTCGTGGGTACGTTCTTTGGGACGTCCAATATACGCACCTTCATTGATTTTGGTGTTTTCGGCTTCCCTGATGCCTACGCGCTGGATAGCGGCGTTGGCGTGACACCGCTTAATCCGAGAAATGTCTTTACGTCGGATCGAGAGATCGCGGATTCTGAATCATTCACGCTTTACGGCGATATCGTAAAAGAATTCGACGGCGGTTCGGCTAAACTTCAGGTTTTTTATGACTCGGTCGACGGCGCATTGAATGTAACCTATGGGTTTGGCGCCGAACACGTGATGAACGTTTTCGAAGTTCGCAGTTCCTTCACGAACGAGTATGAAATTTCCGATCACGTAACACTTGATGTTTACGCGACGGCCTCTCATCGGCGCTACGATTCGGAACTGCGCGAACAATTCCTGTCGGGCTATCTCGTTCTTGATCGACGCGACCTTAATCGCGGCGCAACGGCCTCAGATATTTTCGCAACACCGCTAACCGATCCAACAATTCCCTGGGACTCTGATTTTGACTCTGTCTGGACCGATACAGGGGTCGGCTTAATCGCCGATCTTCAAATTGACCGGCTCAGCATACTTCTTGGCGGTCGATTTGATCACTACGATGTCGATACGACAGATTCCGGCGTCACCACGTTTGGTGCGCCGACTGCCGCTGAAACGAGCGAGGGCGACTTTTCATATTCCGCCAGCATCAGCTATCGGTCTGACGCAGGCATCGTTCCTTACGTTACCTATGCGGAAGGGTCCGAGCCTCTTTATAATTCCAATGGCGGCATTTCCCCGCCAGCGGCCGCCGCGGATCAATTCCTCTTCGGCTCGGAACTACTGGAAGCTGGCGTCAAGTTCTCGTTAATGGAGTCCCGCCTGAATGGATCTGTCGCCTATTACGATCAGTCGAGAACGTTGATTGATCCATTTGGCAATGTGGATCAGGAATCGTCTGAAGGCGTTGAAGTTGAAGTGCGATATCTCGCAACCGACAATATTTCCATCACTGGCGCGGCAACGTTTCAGAAATTCGAGATCGCCGGGCCCGGCGTCTGCGGTTCTGGCAATGGCGCGTTTGTCGCCATTTCGCCGACACATCCGACGGTGAACGCATTCGGCGCGACCATCACGGGCGCGCAAGGGTATGGCGGACTTTTCTCGGTGTTGAATGCGAGCTGCCTGCCTGAATTGCAGCAAGGTTACAAAAGCAACGTTATTCCTGATCGCGTGTTCTCGGCATTCGCGACGTACACGTCTGATGAAACCGCGTCCGGGTTCTCATTTGGCGGCACATTAGGGGCGACATATGTTTCGGAGACTGGCGGCAAAACGGCGACCGCGGTGACCTTACCGGACTATACCAATGTTCGCGCTGCGCTATTCGCGAGCTTTAATAGGGTTAGCGTGAACGCAACGCTGGAGAATGCATTGGACAAGCGATATTTTCAGCCGGTTCAGGGCGTATACGAGGAAGTTGCAGCCTTACCGGGGCAGGGGCGGACCTTTCGTGTCACCGGGACGGTGTCATTTTAAATTCACGTATGCACGTGACCAATAAGGAAAATTGGCTCATGGGAAGGGCGCAGTAAAAATGCGTTTATGCCGGGTATATGTCGACCAAACGGAGATGAAGAGTTGAGTGGCGAAAACGCAGATCCGAATGCGCGGCGCGGTGGCGCGACGGGATTAGTAATGGCCATTGATTTGTATCGCAAATGGACACCGTTCATCGTTCTTAGCGCATTCTTTTTTCACATCACGGCGGGAACGTTTACGTCCTTCGGCGTCGCGCTTCCGTTCATGATTGAGGAAATGGGCTGGACCTGGTCGCAGGCCGGCGCCGGTTTTTCAATATTGGCCCTGATGGTCGGGCTTGCAGCATTAGCGCCGGCATGGATCATTCGCCGGTGGGGATTAACGGCTTCGTTTATTTTCGGCGGCGCTTGCATGGTTCTGGGCTTCGGCCTTCTCGCGACGACACAATCCTTGCCGCAGTTTTTTATCGGCGCGGCGTTCGCGGGATTTGGCTATCCGCTCTGCGCGATCGTTCCGGCCATGGACTATTTCAATAAGACGATCAGCGCGAAACAACGCGGCTCGGTGATCGGCGCCTATATGATGATTGGCGGTCTGGGCGGTGTCGCGGGGCCGCTGCTCGTGACAACGATTATCGAATTTACCGGTGATTGGCGAAATCACTGGTGGGCGGCGGCCGTCGTAACGATCTTCCTGACTGGCCTGGCCGTAATATTTATTCACGGCGAAGAAAAAATTGATGATGGCAACGACGAAAATGCGGCGGAGGTCGAAACCGATGATCCGCACGTGACAATACACAATTGGAGTTATCGCGACGTACTGAGAACGCGCCAGTTTATTATTATCGTGATTGCGATGACGCTGACCCTGTTTTCCGGGCTGACAATGAACAGCTGGACGGTCACCCATATGAACGCCCTCGGCGTAACAACGGCTGTTGCCGCCGGCGCACTCAGCATGCATGCGCTTATCAATGCGTTGTCGAGAGGAATTGGCGGTGTTCTCGTCCGTTGGTTAGATCCGAAGTGGCTTCTCGTGTCGGCGCTTGGCGCACAATTGGTCGGCATGCTCGCATTATCCGGCGCTGATAGTCCGTTGATGATTGCCCTGTTCGTGATTGCGGACGGTTTCGGTTTCGGCATGTGTTTTTTCGCAACGACGCTTCTTCTCGTAAATTACTTCGGAACGGAGCGGAATCCGGAGCTGCTCGGCACGATGCACTTTGTGACAACAGTGGCCATGGTCGGTCCCGTCGCCGCCGGCGTCATCGCGGAACGCGTGGGCGGTTTTGGCGTTGTTTTTGTCGGATATGCCGGCGCGTTGTTGTTGGTCATGATCGCCGCCGTCTTGATGCGTCCGCCTGTTCCGAAAACGCCGGCAGATGTCGGGCATAGCCGAGCGGCTGGATAATTTTACTAAAACCGTTTCGTTGATCGGCAGTTTCCGATCAGCGAATGACGACGCCGATGTCGTTCAGGGCGCTGGCGCCGAACGCCGGTGATCGAGTGGTTGCGGACTGAAACACCGTATCAAAAAATCAAATAAAACAACGCATTAGCAATTTGGCGTACTAAATGCGCATCGGCGCATTGACCTGTGCACATTGTGCGCTATATATCATGACAGATATATGACGGTTTATTATCGTTTATGTTACAAGATTGAAAAAACCGTCCAATAAGAACACGTTAGTTGAGGCAGTGAAGATGTTTAAAAGTAGTCCTGGCGTTCGACGCCCCTTGCTCTACATCGCCGCCGCGGCGTTTGGAATTGCGTTGATGATCCCGCTTGCCATTTCCTCAGGCCAGACAGGAGAGGGCGGCATATTTGACGAATGTTTCGGCGCCGCTTGCGATGGTCACACCAAAGTGGCGGACGTCCGCTAATTTGCGGCTGGTTGCTCGCTAACGAGCATCGGAAATAATTTCACAGAATATTTGTTGCAGCCGCGGGCAATCGTCCGCGGCTTCATCATTTGGACCAGAAATCAATTTGCGCGCGCAAAATGACGCCCTTGACGGTTTCTTGCGTTACGCCCGATGCAATCGCATTCGCAAAAACCGGATCGAGACCGGAAGGTGTGGCGCCGAGGTTCGCGTTGGCGATAAAGCCGTTTACGCCAAACCGCAGGTAATTTTTTGGCCACCAGTCGGCCGCGAATGTGACAGAGCGGTATGATCCGCCGTTGATGACGTCTTCCATGAGGTCAAGAGAATCAAAACGAAGCGCAAAACTCGCTGTTCCGAAATGACCTTCAAAAATTTCGGGTCGCTCGAACTTTCCGCCTTTAATGATCCGCCGGCCGTTAAACATGATTCCGGCTTCCAGATATCCGCCGGAAAACGTTGGGTCGTCAGTGCATAGCGTACAGTCTGTGAAAGTGAGCGCGTATTCGCCAGCCGTCCAGAACGGACCCTTCACGACTGCTGCCTCTACGCCGACAAAAAAATCGGAACCAGCAATCCGATCGGCGCCAATAATTCGTCCGGGTATGTGCACGCCGGGCCGGTGGCGGTATTGAAACGGGAACTGGCCTGCATCGACATCCCGGTAGCGGAATGACACACCGGTATGGATTATAGTGTTCTTTGCGCTGACTTTAGGGCTGTACGTTACTCTACCGGCAACGGCGTACCCGCCGAATGTCGCATCGTCGTGAATGTTCTGACCAAATACGCCAAGCATATACGTATGGCGTTCAGTTTTGCCGGTGACAGCAATTCCCATTCGTCGGTTCAATTCGAACGCATCCGTAAACGCAGCGCGCTCCAGCAGAGATGTAAACCTTGACGATGTGGCCTCATCAAAGCTGTTTGGCGTTTTGAATTGTCCGACGCGTAATTTCGCGACTTCAAGACCTGTATTCAACTGAAGATAAGCGTCAGTCAGGATCACGTCACCGGAATCATCGGTGTTGATTTCCGTTTTGAGAATGGCCTCATTGGAAAACTTTACCTTGGCCCCGATACGGGCTCCGCGAAGCTCCGTTTCATCGACGCCGAAGGTCGTATTCTTACCGTCCGCATAGGCGTAGTCGAACATCAAGCGCCCGAAAACATCCACAGACGTAATCGGTGATTTTTTTTCAGCGCTTTCGCCGGCTGACGCGGACGCGAGTGCGCACAGGGCGATCACTGGCGTTACAATTGCCGCCTTTTGATTTGCAGACATTCTGCGCGAGAGCCTCGTGACAGGGATACGGATAATGCGGCGTCTATCTTTGGCTTGTGAAATTTTCAAAAAACTTTTGTGAACTATTTATGAATAGGAGCGCAAGCTGTGCGCAAGCTGCCGGCGCTCTCTAGGGAATCCTGACCGTGAGATGTGGGTTAGTCGAGCATTTCACGGTTAATCACATGACCGCGTTGCTGTCACAAATTTGTTAAAGGGTGACTGTATCAGGCGCGAGAATTGCACGCGATCGGGTTAGTTGCGCCATGTTTGACTTCACATTTTTTGCCGCTATCGGCTTTCTCTTCGCCGCATACGCCGTTGTCGGCAATGATGCGTTACAAACCCTTGGCACATTCATCGCTTCTAATAGTCGCTTGCATTGGTTTTGGTTGTTTCTTTTTGCAGCAACAATCCTCGTTATCACGTTCACCTATGGCTGGGTCATCAATGACGGCGATCCGTCATATGGCCGCTTGGCGAACGCCAGTAAGTATCCCGCCGTCGACGTCAAATGGTATCACACCTTACCGCCTCTCGTACTGCTTATCATTACGCGTTTTGGTGTTCCCGTATCCACATCATTCATGGTGCTGACGGTTTTTGCGTCGATTGGCGGCCTGTCATCGATGCTTCAAAAATCACTTATCGGTTATGGTCTTGCCTTTGTTGTCGGACTTGGCGTCTTTTTAATTGCGTCCGTAACGATCGAAAAATTCTTCCGCAAAACTGAACATCAACAGCACCACCCGATCTGGGTTTTGCTGCAATGGATAACGACGGCGTATTTGTGGTCGGTCTGGCTCATTCAGGATTTTGCAAATATCTTTGTGTTTTTGCCACGCCAGCTTTCGGTGGTGGAAGGCTTTACGGCTTTGTTTGCGATCGTCGGGTTGCTGGCTTACACCTTCGCCAACCGCGGCGGACCGGTGCAGCGAATTTTGAAATCCAAAACCGCCGTCACCGATATTCGGTCTGCGACAATCATCGATTTCACATATGCGTCGCTGTTGTTTTATTTCAAAGAACTCAACGATATTCCGATGAGCACCACATTCGTATTTCTTGGACTGATTGCAGGGCGCGAATATGGGTTCGCGCTGACACAAAAAGCGATCGGTTTGTTGCGAACATCTGAGATCGCGTTGTCTGACATTGCAAAAGCTTATATCGGGTTGGTTCTGTCGGTTGATATGGCGGTGCTGCTGCCATTCGTCGCCAAGGGGCTTGCTGGCGCCGGCTTTCCGCTGGATGAGTTAATTCCAACGCAGGCCTATGCGGTATTCATTGTGACGGCTAATTTGCTGCTCATTCCGGTGGCGCTGCATTTGCACAAAAAAACAACCGGACGGATGATTGCTCTGGCCGTTCTTCTCGGATCAGCGGCTACCGCGTTCTTTGCGATGCCGTTGTCGTAGCTGTAGTCGCTGCTGACCCTTGTGCCGATGGTTCTGGCTCTTGATGTGCGATCACGAGCGACCGACGCCACAGTTGGCGGATTCTTGGTATTGATCTGGAATATTGCAATTAATGGTGCCCAGGGGCGGAATTGAACCACCGACACGCGGATTTTCAATCCGCTGCTCTACCAACTGAGCTACCTGGGCCCATTTTCGTGGCGTCACGAGAGCTGATGCCAGGCCCCGCGCGCCGGGCCAGATAAATCATCCAGCCAAACGAAGCGCGGCTTATAAGCGATGGCGCGGTCAATTGTCCATGGGCCACTAGCGGGAAAATGACCCGGCTGCGGCGCTGGCGCGGAGTGATTTTTTCCGGGCTTTGCGGGCCTGCGCGGAGCCTATTATGACTGCTGCAGCACAGGAGCATATATGGCGACGAAAAAACGCGATGGAGCAGAGGCGGCGCGCCCGAAAGCGCGGCCCGGGCCCACGCGCAAGAAAAGCAGGCCAGCCTCGTTAACCCAACTTGGCGCCAGCGCCGAGGCCCCGGCTTCACCACAGAAGGCGCGGTTGGAAACGGCGGCAAACCCGCATCCCGATGCGCTCTATATCGCACGGTTCACGGCGCCGGAATTTACCTCGCTCTGTCCTGTAACCGGACAGCCGGATTT
>JAJFFU010000025.1 GCA_021776465.1 Parvularculaceae bacterium | reverse complement strand
TTGCGAGAGGGTGAAACGCCGAAATATGAACTGACTGTTGTCGCATCGGAAGCGGCGCAGCGCCTCGCGGTCCAGATTGACGCCACGGTGACCCGCTATAATTACCGCCTGAACGGGCGATATAATTTGCGCGATCTGGATACGCAGAAAGTATATCAGGGCAAGGTGCAGGCGATTACCTCGTACAATATCGTCAGCTCACAATATTCAACGCTATTTGCCGAGCGCGCCGCACGCGAAAAAGCAGCGCGCCTGCTCGCCGAGGAAATTGAGCGCGATATCCTCCTGCGCCTCGCCAACCCCACCGACACGCCGCAGCCGACCGAAGACGACGATTTTTACGATCCGGCGACAATCGAAGAGATTGGCGCGCCCAAAGATTCCTTCGAAAGCGGCGACCGCCCGTTTCTGATCGAAGAGGGCGTGGATGACGAGCGCGGCGCGTGACGGCCCTTAAGGGTCGGGCAATAAAGGCCTTTTTGCAAAAACCCGACCCGGAAATCGCCGCCGTCCTCGTCTACGGGCCGGATGCCGGGCTGGCGCGGGAACGCGCCGCGTCATTGGCCCGGCGCATCGTCGATGATCTCAATGATCCGTTTAACGCCATCGAATTGACCGACGCCGATTTGAAAGACGACCCCGGCCGCCTCGCCGATGAAATCGCGGCCCTGTCATTCATGGGCGGCGAACGCATCATCCGTCTGCGAACGGCTGGCGAGGCGAGCGCCAAGGCGGCGGGCGCCTTGATCAAAGGCCTTGATCAGGGCGCTGTGAAACCAAACGGGCTGGTTGTTATCGAAGGGGGCGATCTTTCTCCCCGCTCAGGCCTTCGCAAACTGTTTGAAAAAGCAAAGCGTGGCGCGGCGCTTCCCTGTTACGCCGATGCGCCGGCCGACGTGCGCGATCTGGCGCGCGATCTGGCGCGGGCGGAAGAGTTGCGATTTGATGATGACGCCCTCGATTTTCTGGTCGCGACTTTGGGCGACGATCACGGGCTGACCCGGTCAGAAATTGACAAGCTCATTCTCTTCAAGGGTCCAAAGTCGGTCCGGTCAGGATCGGGCGCAATCACGGTGGACGACGTACGCGCTTCAATCGTTGACGGGCCAGGCCAAGCGCTCGAAGAGGCAACGGCGGCGGCTGTCGACGGCGCGCCGGCGGCTCTATCTGCAGCGCTTTTCAAGGCCGAGGCGGCCGGCGCCAGCCCGATTGGGCTTCTGCGCGCGCTGCAACGCCAGGTCTCGCGCATCAAAGCCGCGAAAGCCCATATGGATGCAGGCGATAATGCTTCTGCGGCCATGAAAAAATTGCGCCCGCCGGTCTTTTTTGGCGAGCAGCGCGCTTTTGAACAGCGCCTTGGCAAATGGCCCTCGCGCCGGTTGGACGTCGCCGCCCGCATGCTGATCGATGCAGAATTTGACGCCAAGACAACCGCCGCGCCGCAGCGCGAAATCATTGAGCGCGCGGCCTTGCGCGTCACCATGATGGCGCGTCCATAATTCATCAGTCTACAGATTGGTCGATCGGCGCTTTTGGCGGAATGATATGCAAATCGCGCTGCGGGAAGGGGATCTCGATCCCGTATTTTCCGAGCGCTGTTTCGATCTCCCAATTATAGGCGGCGTTGACCGCGCCCGGCCGGCTTACAGCGTCGTCGGTGAGCCAGACGACGAGCTCAAAATCAAGGCTCGACTCGCCAAAGCCGACAAGCCACACATCGGGCTTGCGCTTGGGGTTTGTGGTCAACGTATAGGGGACGGCGCAGCCGGCCTCGAGCGCCGCTTTTTTGACGAGCTCCTTGTCGGTGCCGTAAGCGACGCCGAAGGGAATCCGTAAGCGCCGGTAGGCCTCGCGCAAGGTCCAGTTGGTGACGCGCTTGGAGATGAACTCCGCGTTGGGAACAAGGATGTCCACATTATCATTGGTGGTGACCAGCGTTGAGCGGACATTGATTTCCCTGACCTCGCCGGTAATGCCAGACTCCAGATCCACGAAATCGCCGACCTTCAGGGTTTTTTCCAGCAGAATGATGATCCCGGCGATAAAGTTCTGAAAAATCGACTGCAGCCCGAAACCGATGCCGACGCCGATGGCGCCCGTCAGGACGGCAAGGCCGGTCAGGTTAACCCGCGCGATGGACAGGGCGAGGAGGATCGCTCCGGCGATGAGGCCGATCTGGATCAACTGGCCAAGGAGCCCGCGCACCGACGGTGTCAGCTTGGTCGAATTGTTAAGGCGCTGGCGGATAATGCGGGCAGCGAAAGAGGCGCTCCACAACAACATGGTGGCGAGCGCCGCAGCCCATAAAATGTCGAATATGGAAACTGCATTACCGCCGCCGAGCGGAATGCGCAGGCTGTCGAGGAAATCGATGGTCGGGCCGAGAAGGCGTAAAATGTTGAGCGCAGCGGCGATCCACGCGAACAGCGCGAACGTCCGGGACCAGAAAGGATCGCGGACAAACGACGCGACAAACCGGATAATGATCCACGCCGTTATGAGGCTGGCGGCGATCCGCATCAAGCTCACCGACAGGCCAAACCCCTGAAATATCGGGACGGCGAGCCAGAGAATGATGGTGGCGGCAAAGGGCGCCGCAAGCGAGCGCAAGGCGCTTTCAAACTGGTCGGCCTCGGCATGGCCTTCCTCGGGCGCCCCCTGCAAAAGCCGGTCGATTGACGCGCGCAATGGCCGCCCAAGGGCCCACCCCAAAAACAGCGCCGCGGCGATGGCGGCTGCCTGATAAAGGCCGCTCGCAGATCCCAATTGGTCGGCGAGGCGTTCGAAGAGCGTTAGCGCGTGCACTTTCAATGTGATGAAAAACTCGCCGGCCGCTTCCAGGTCGCGTTCGATTTCCTCGGTCGCCGGCTCTATTTTATCAGTAGGCGGAGCATCATCCGTCATGCATTAACCCGAATTGGCGCGCAGTTGTGCAGCATCACGCACTCGACCCCATCAGGCGGCGGCAAATATCGTCGAGTTGGTCGAGATTGAGATAATCGACAGTCACCGAGCCGGCGCCTTTTTTCGAGTGAGCAATAGACACATCGAGCCCGAGAATGGCCGAAAGGTCGCGCTCCAGGGCCCGTGTGTCAGAATCACCGCTGCCGGAGCCTGTTGTTTTTCCACCCGTTTTTTTCGTCCCGGACGTTCCGGACGGCGTTGCACGGACGCCCTCGGCGCGGACCAGCGCTTCGGTCTCGCGCACCGACAAGCCTCTGTCCAGAATCTGTTTCAGGGCCGCGGCGGGGTTTGCGTGGGCGAGCAGCGCGCGGGCGTGCCCCATGGAAATCTCGCCAGCGCCCAGCGCCTTCAGACCCGCATCCGGCAGGTTCAAAAGGCGCATGATATTGGCGACATGGCTGCGTGACTTGCCGACCGCTTTTGCAATCTCGTCCTGCTTACGGCCAAAATCATCTGCAAGCCGGTGATAAGCCCGCGCCTCCTCGATCGGATTGAGATCGACGCGCTGGACATTTTCAATGAGTGCGATTTCCGCCGTTTCTTCATCCGTCAGTTCACGGATGATAACGGGAACATTATGCAGCTTTGCTTTTTGCGCCGCGCGCCAGCGCCGCTCGCCGGCGACGATCTGATAATCGTCGCGGCCCATCGGGCGTACGAGAATTGGTTGCAACAACCCCCGCGCCTCAATAGAGCGCGCAAGGTCGTTGATCGCGTCTTCGTCAAATTGCTGGCGCGGCTGATCGGGGTTGGGCTTTAAAAACGCCGTCGGCAGCTCCCGCCGCGGGCCGGGCGCGGCGGCTTTCTCGCTCACCCGCGCGCTTGGAGCATCGCCCAGAAGCGCATCGAGCCCTCTGCCTAACCCCTTGGAATGACTTTTCTTTTTCGCCGCCACGGCCATATTCTCCCTGCCTTTTTCCCGGTTTTCAGGCGGCCTTCGGCCGGGCCCGTTCGCGCTGAATAACTTCCGAGGCAAGCTGGATATAGGCTTGGCTGCCCGGGCATTTCAGATCGTAAAGAAGCGCCGGTTTGCCGTGGCTCGGCGCTTCGGAAATGCGCACATTGCGCGGAATGACGGTGCGATAGACTTTGTCATTCAGATGCGCGCGCACATCGTCTTCGACCTGGTTGGTGAGATTGTTGCGCCGGTCATGCATCGTCAATACGACGCCCTGCAACTCCAAGCGGCCATTAATCCGCTCACGGACGGTATCAATCGTCCGGAGAATCTGACTGAGGCCTTCGAGTGCAAAAAACTCACACTGCAACGGAATGATCACGGCGTCGGCCGCGGCCAGCGCATTCAGCGTTAACAGGCTCAAAGAGGGCGGGCAGTCGATCAAAACATAAGTGACGCCGTCGCGGCCGGCCGCACTGTAACCGGTAAGCGCTTCGGCCAGACGATAATGGCGCCGATCTGCGTCGATCAGCTCGATCTCGGCTCCGGCGAGATCCTCGCCCGCCGGCGCAAGGAGGAGGCCGGGGATATCTGTCTCAATTACCGCCGCCTCCAGCCGATATTCGTCGGTGAGGACGTCATAGGTGGTGACGCCGCGCGACGCCGCCGAGATGCCAAGCCCTGTCGATGCGTTGCCTTGTGGGTCGAGGTCGACCAGAAGCACGCGCTCCCCAACCGCCGCGAGTGCTGTCGCGAGATTTATCGCTGTGGTTGTCTTCCCGACGCCGCCCTTTTGATTGGCGATGGCGAGAATACGGGGGCTTGTGGGGACGGTCGCTTCAGGCACGCGCTAACTTTCCGATCTCCAGAATGGTCCCCGAAGGGCTGGTAAGGCTTTTATGCAGTTTTACGGTCATTTGCCAATATGTTGCGGCCTCAGCGAGCTCACTATCAACATCTTGTCCTTTGGAAAAGAAATACTTTGTGTTTTCGCCCCCGATTTCATGGGCGTATTGGAGCAACTTCGGAAGTGGGGCGAGGGCCCGTGCGGTGACAATTTCGGGTTTGGGGGAAAGTTTCACCGCCTCAATCCGCTCCGGTATGACCGTGACATTCGAAAGCTCCATCGCTCGCGCCGCCTCGGCAAGGAACGCCGCCTTTTTGCCCGTCGATTCAATCAAGGTAACAGCGCCGCCGCGTTCGGCGAGGATGGCGGCGAGGACGAGGCCGGGAAAGCCGGCGCCGGAGCCAAGATCGGCAAGCGTTTTAACGTCCGCCGACAGATGCGCGGCGATCTGTGCGGAGTCGAGATAATGGCGCGCCCAACGATCCGGCAGGGTAGATCGCGCAATCAGATTATGCCGGTCTGACCACTCCATCAGTACACGGTCCATCGCGTTGAGGCGCTCTAGTGTTTCACGTGAAACATTCGTTGCGGCGGCGAATTCTTCAGGTGTCATCTCGCTTTTGCCGGTTTCTTCATCCACGCCAATAACAGCGCCTGGGCCGCAGGCGTTACGCCTTCGATGCGTCCGGCCTGTCCTAATGTCGCTGGACGCGCGTCAATCAGCTTTGTGCGCACCTCATTGGAGAGCCCTGGTATGGCGGCGTAATCAAGCGCCGCGGGCAAGCGCAGCGACTCGTCTTTTTTGAAGGCGATAATGTCCGCCTCCTGACGATGGAGGTAGCCAGAATAGAGCGCGTCGAATTCAAGCTGTTCGGCGATGGTGTCATCCATCGTGCGCAAGTCGGGCCAGATGGCGCCGAGCGTTTCGCGCGTTACGTCCGGCAGGGAAAGGAGATCAAGCACGTTGCGGCGACGCCCGTCCTGATTGATCTTCAGGCCGTGATGCGCCGCCTCATTGGGCGTCAGCGACGTCGCGCCCGCCCAATCGCGCGCTTTATCGAGCGCTGCTTTTTTCACGTGGAACGCCTGCACACGGGTCTCGCCAACGATGCCCGCGGCAATACCGACAGGCGTCAGTCGCTGGTCTGCATTGTCAGCGCGCAAGGTCAGGCGATACTCGGCGCGGCTTGTAAACATGCGATAAGGTTCGCTGACACCATGGGTGACGAGGTCGTCGATGAGGACGCCAATGTAGGCTTCGCTGCGATCAAGTGTGAAAGGCGTATCGTTATCGTTCGCCCGGCGTGCAGCGTTAACGCCGGCCATCAACCCTTGCGCGGCAGCCTCTTCGTAACCCGTCGTGCCGTTGATCTGTCCCGCGAGAAAAAGGCCGGGCAGGGCGCGGGTTTCAAGACAATGGCTGAGGGCGCGCGGGTCAACATAGTCATATTCAATCGCGTAGCCGTAACGAACGACGCGCGCATTCTCGAGGCCGGGAATGGTTTTTAAAAACGCCGCCTGAACGTCTTCGGGAAGGGACGTCGAAATTCCGTTCGGGTACACCGTATTGTCGTCCAGGCCTTCGGGCTCCAGAAAAATCTGGTGGCTGTCGCGCTCGGCGAAGCGGACGACCTTGTCTTCAATGGACGGGCAATAGCGCGGGCCGCGCCCCGAGATGGCGCCGCCATAGACCGCTGACTTGCCGATGTTCTCTTCAATGATGCGATGGGTTTGCACCGTCGTGTGTGTGATCCCGCAAGAGACCTGGGGAACGGCGATTGCATCGCTCAGAAACGAGAACGGGACAGGCCGCGCGTCCGCAGGCTGCATCTCCAGGCGGTCCCAATCAATTGTCGAGCCGTCGATGCGCGCCGGCGTACCTGTCTTGAGACGCCCCATTTGCAGGCCAAGACCGTAGAGCCGGTCGGACAGGCCAACCGACGGGGCCTCAACGCCGCCGCCCCATTCCTTGTTGGCCGCGCGGGAATTGGCTCGGCCCGCCGGAATGCGTTTGTCGCCAATATGGATCATGCCCTTGAGGAATGTGCCGGTGGTCAGCACGACGGCACGCGCGGCAATGGTCGCGCCGTCAGCGAGGACAACGCCGGAAACTGTTCCATGTGAAACAGTCAGATCCTCAACCGCGGCCTCAATGATATCGAGGCCGGGGTAGTCGCCGAGCAGGGCCTGCATTCCTTCGCGATAGAGTTTGCGATCAGCCTGCGCCCTTGGGCCGCGAACGGCAGGGCCTTTAGACCGGTTGAGCATGCGGAACTGGATGCCGGCCTGATCAATGACTTTGCCCATGACGCCGTCGAGGGCGTCGACCTCGCGCACAAGGTGTCCTTTGCCGAGACCGCCGATCGCCGGATTGCAGGACATTTCGCCAATGGTGTCGCGACGGTGGGTGACCAGCGCTGTCGCCGCGCCGGCCCGCGCCGCGGCGGTCGCAGCTTCACAGCCAGCGTGGCCGCCGCCGATTACAATGACATCATATGCGCGCGCAGAACTCATGGGACCGCCATATAGGCGCCCACGGTCCTTTTGGGAATTGATCAATCAGAGAAAGGCGCCGCAGGACCTTGCCGTCAGGAATGCAATGAATATCCAAATCCCGTTGGTGAGGAGCTGCGGCCCGCAATCGTGCATCGCTTCAATCCATCCCCGCTCATCGGAAACACCGCGGACAGCCCGAATAAACCGCCGTACGTTAAAGAACGTCGTCAAAACGAGGGCGGCGAAAACCGCCAGCAAGGGAACAAGCAATCCACTGTCGAGGCCGATACACATGGGGCCGAGGATACCTCCGCGCCCTTACAAAACTGTTTCACGTGAAACATCGCGATGGCGATTTTACAAATTGGAAAGGCTACGGATCGGCAATGTTCTCCGGCACGGGCGCTGCAGCACTGGCCATACTGTCGATGAAGACGGGCTCAGGAAGGGATTGATCCATGGCTATGCAAAGTGCGGTTTTGAAACACCAACAGGCGGCCTTCGGACGCAACACAGAAACGACTGATAATCTCGAAGCACAAATGATCAAGCGCGTCCTCCGACGGCGCCAATGCGAGAAGATCCGCAGTTATGAACGGATCGCGTCCCGCCTCGAAATGCGCGGCGAAAAAGACGCGGCAGGCGTCTTGTTGCGGGCGGCCAAGCAGTTGCGCTCGATAACGGCGGAGGCGGTCTAGTCCGCCTTTGCGCCTATTTTCCAATGCAAAAGCTGGAGAATATCTCACTGAGGACGTCTTCTACGCCAACGGCGCCGGTGATCTGGCCGAGCGCCCGGGCCGCCAGGCGGGCGTCCTCGGCAGCGAGTTCCGGGCCTCGCTCGATGTTGGCCTCGGCGCGGATGAGGGCGGCGAGGGCGTCCTGAACCGCCTTCACATGACGGGCGCGGGTCAGCGCCGGCTCATCTCGGAGCGCTTCACGTGAAACATTTTCGGTCATACCGGCGACAAGATCGGCTAACCCCGCGCCGGTTTTTGCTGATACGGCGATTTCCCTGACGCGCTCAGGGCAGGCCGTCTCCGGCGCGGCCGCGCCTAAGTCCGCCTTCGACCAAACCAGAAAATCACCCGGCCTCAGGAGCGGCATTGTTTCACGTGGAACAGCAGCGGCGGGATCGATCACCAAAACCCGGATGTCGGCTGCAGCAGCGCGCGCACGGGCGCGAGCCATACCTTCTGCCTCAATATCGTCACTGGCCGCAGCACGCAGTCCCGCCGTGTCAGCGACCGTCGCCACAATCCCGTTAAGGTCAAGGCGTGTTTCGACAATGTCGCGTGTGGTGCCGGGTTGATCGGAAACGATCGCGACATCGGATCCGGCAAGCGCATTGACCAGCGATGATTTGCCGGCATTCGGGGCGCCAATGATCGCGATTGAGACGCCTTCCCTGATCATCCGTGCACGTCCTGAATTGGCAAGGTGTGTGGTTAATTCATCCTTAAGCTGATTAATTGCCGGACCGGCGCGAGCCGCCACAGCCGCCGGCACATCATCTTCATCCGGGAAGTCTATGTCCGCTTCGAGGGGAACAAGAATGCTTAGAAGCTGCGACCGCCAATTTTCAGCGACCACCGACAACCGGCCGTCGAGTTGCCCCAAAGCCTGCATTCTTTGAAGGGTCGTTTCGGAATCGATAAGATCGGCAAGCGCCTCAGCTTGCGCCAGATCAAGCTTCCCGTTCTTCAGCGCGCGAAGGGTGAACTCGCCAGCCTCAGCCGGCCGGGCATCGAGCGAGGAAAGCGTTTCATAAAGGGACGCCTCGACCGCGCGGGCGCCATGCAGATGAAATTCGGCGGTGTCTTCGCCGGTGAAACTCGCCGGTCCATCGAACAGTATGACCAGGCCGCGATCAATCGGCGCGCCGCTGGCCGGATCACTCAGCGCGGCCATTACAGCCATTCGCGATTTCGTCCGCTTACCAACTAATGCGCTGGCGATGTGATGAGATTTCGGTCCGGAGACGCGATAAACCGCGACGCCGGCCTTACCGGCGCCCGACGCGCGTGCGAAAATCGTATCATCGGCGTTCATATTGGCAGGCGCCCGGGACCGCTGGGCCCAGCTATTTTTTCTTACCCGCGCCCATCGCGGCGCCCATCATTGCCTGAATGCCTTCCACGCCCTTGCCGCCCATATTGATCCAAGCAGCGACAAGCCGTTCCGGGTCGGCAAGGGTATCCATCGAATCCTTGGCCCGTTTTTGCATCTCGGCCATGATCATGGCGTTCATCGGCTCCACATCAGGCATGCCGAAAAATGAGCGGGCTTCCTGCGGTGTGACATCAAGGTTAACAGTGATTTTCATCGGAATTTCTCCTTTTCGCCCCGCAGCCTAGCGAATTGCGCCGCGCCGTAACAGCGGCGATTGTGCTGGATAGTCGCTGCCGCAATGGGTATTGCCGGTGCGATCAGGAACGGAGCGGCGACATGGAACGAGCGGTTTTTCTGGATGAGGTCGGCGGGCCGGAAAATTTCGAGCTGCGCGACCATAATCCCGGCGCGCCCGGCCCGAACGATATTTTAGTGCGAAACGCCGCTATCGGCCTCAATTTCATCGATATTTACCAGCGCAAAGGCCTTTATCCGATCGCCTTCCCAGCCATCCTCGGACAGGAAGGCGCCGGCGTCGTCGAGGCCGTTGGCGATGATGTCGATACGTTAGCGCCGGGTGATCGCGTCGCCTATCTCTCGGGCGGGCGCGCCTACGCAACGACGACGCTTTGTCCCGCCGCCGTCGCGGCAAAAATCCCCGATGGCGTCGATGACGAAATCGCCGCCGCAGTATTTTTGAAAGGCCTTACCGCCTACATGCTTGTGCGCGACGTTTTTGCGCTCAAAGCACACCATTCCTGCCTTATATACGCCGCTTCCGGCGGCGTCGGCACGCTCCTGACGCAATGGGCCGCCGATATTGGCGCGCGCGTCATTGCAGTTGTCGGTTCACAAACGAAAGCGGCGGCGGCGCTCCAGAATGGCGCTGCGGATGTTATTGTCCGTACAAAGACTACATCGATTTCCGCCGACGTTCGCAACCTCACAAACGGGCGCGGCGTCGATGTTGTTTATGACTCCGTTGGGGCGGCGACATTTGAAGCGTCGCTCGACTCGCTGGCGCTTCGCGGCCATATGGCGACCTATGGCAATGCGTCAGGCCCGGTCCCGGCCGTGCAGCCGCTTGACCTTGCAAGGCGCGGCTCGCTCACCCTCACCCGGCCGACGCTCTTTCACTATGCAACGCCGGACCGCCTGCCCGACATGGCCTCGGCGCTGTTTCAGATGATTACGAAAGGGGCGCTAAAGCCCAGCATCGGCAATCGTTTTGCGCTGGCCGACATTGCCGACGCGCACCGTCTGCTGGAAAGTGGAGACAGCGCCGGCGCGACTATCATAACGCCATAAAGGGGGATATTATGAAGTATTTTCAAGCTATTACCGCAATATGCGCGGCGGCGTTGCTGATCGGATGCGGCGAGGCGGATGCGCCCTCGAATGACGCACAACACGCTGAAGACGGCGCCGCCCCCGGCTGGTCCCTGGCCCCCGGCGGCAACCTCAACAGCTTCTTTGATTGCCTCGATGGCGCAGGGCTCGCGCTTGTTTCCGCCCATCGCGGCGGGCCTGCTGCGGGCTTTCCGGAAAATGCCCTGGAAACCTTGCAAGCAACCCTCGACGCCGTTCCGGCGATGATTGAAATCGACGTTGCGCAAACTGCAGACGGCATTCTTTTTCTCATGCACGACGACCGGCTCGAGCGCACAACCACTGGCGCAGGCTTTGCGGACAAAGCGCGTTGGGACGACATAGAGAACATGCGCCTCGAAGATGACGCCGGGCATGCTTCAAATTTCGCCCCGCCAAAATTTTCCGACGTCCTCGCCTGGGCCAAATCGCGAACGATTGTACAGGTCGATTTCAAACGCTCTGCGCGCTATGGAAATGTCATTGACGAGATATATCGTCAGGGTGCGGAGGACCGCGTTATCCTGATCGCCTATTCCATGGCTTCCGCGCAAAAACTCCACTCACTGGCCCCGGATATGATGATTTCACTGTCTGTGAATTCTCAATCAGAGCTCAACAGGGCCATTGCCGCCGGGGTCCCTGAAAACCGCCTGATCGCCTTCACGGGCACTGAACAGCCGCGGCCACGGCTCTTTTCCCTCCTCGACCGACGGGGCATTGAGGGCATCTTCGGGACGCTCGGCGGCGCAAACTCCATTGATGCGGCGATCGCCAGAGACAGCGCAGAGCAACGCTACGCCGAAATCGCGGCCGACGGCGCGGACATCATCGCCACGGACCGACCGCGCGCCGCCTATAGCGCGCTGCTGGAGGCGGGCCGTGCGCCAACCGACGGCGTCTGCGGCGTATCGAAAGGGTAGCGATATGAAGCGAACCATTGTCGCTTACGCTATCGCACTCGCCATCGCCGCTGCGCTCTTTGCCTGGCTCGAATTTAAATATGTGACGCGGGTTTTCACCGGCGAAATCTACCTCATCTTCATCGCCGCCGCCTTCGCCGCCCTCGGCGGCTGGGCGGGCTGGCGCCTGACGAAACGCAACGCCGGGGAAGGCTTCGAGAAGAACGAAGCGGCGATTAAATCCCTCGGCGTTTCCGCGCGCGAATTTGAAACGCTGGAACTGCTCGCCACCGGCCTTTCCAACAAGGAGATCGCTCGAAAGCTCGGCGTCTCGCCCAATACGGTGAAAACCCATCTCGCCCGACTTTACGAAAAACTCGGCGCCGCGCGGCGCACCGAGGCTGTCGACAAGGCCCGGTCACTGTCGCTGATCCCTTGAAGCCGGAGAATTTCGGGCGATTTTGCCAGAATCACCCCTTCGGGCGATAGCGTTTCGGAATTTTTCAGCATCAATTGTCGCCGTTCATCAGACGCAATTAGAAAAGGCGAACCATCATGCTGCGCATTGCATTAATCTACGGGGCGATAGCCGGGACGATTGTCATCGGGGTCATGACTTTTGGTATTGTTCTGGAAGGCGACAAAAATGGCGCCGCCTCAGGCCAGGTCTTCGGCTACCTTACAATGCTGGTTGCATTGACGCTGATTTTTGTCGGCGTCAAACGCCATCGCGACGTCAATCACGGGGGCGTAATCAAGTTCGCGCCGGCCTTTCTGACCGGCCTTGCGATCGCCGCTATCGCCGGCGTGTTTTACGTGATCGGCTGGGAAATCTATCTCGCGATCTCCGACCACGCCTATATCGAACAATACACATCCGCGGTCATAGAGAAAAAGCAAGCTGCGGGAATGGCCGGTGCTGAGCTTGAAAAGCTCATCGCCGACATGGCGGCGATGGAGAAATACTACAGCAACCCGCTGCTCCGTATGCCGATTACATTTTCCGAAATCTTCCCCGTGGGGTTGTTGATTTCAGTAGTCTCGGCCGCGGTTTTGCAAAACCCCAAAACATTACCGGCCCGCAGCTAAGCGAGCGAAACGATAAGGTCGCAAAACATTCGCCGAGCGCGCCAGCAAACGCGCTCGGCAAAAGCGTCATTACATTCTTTTGATCATCTCGCGGAACTCCCGCGTCACGCCAGCGCGGCGAGAAACCTCGTTCCAGCATTCTTCAAACCGGCCGTTTATATTGATAGCGCGTGACAGCCGTTCCGTCGCCGCCATCGCAGCAGCCTCATTGTTGGCGTCAAGCGCCGACCCGATCGCGAGATAACTGTCCACAAGAACATTCAATCTCGTATTCGTCTTGTCGCCGTAACGCGAACATGCGCCGTAACGGTTTGACGTCAGGCGGCGCCATCTTTCATCAGCATTGGCAAAACCTTCAGATGAATATCCTTCCTTGAGTTCTGCGTAATCGGCCGCAACAGCGGTTGCAGACACAGCAATAAGCGCCGCAAATGCGGCCAGAATTGTTTTAGACATGACAGTGCTTCCCTTTCTTATCGTCCCCTTACGATGAGTGCGCCCGCACAACCGAAAGAACGCCCGGAAGCGTCTGTACACAGATAGTAATTTTCGATACCGGCCCCTCGTCGTTCAATCAACATTGAATCGGCAGGGCGAGACGTTGACGCGATGGACGCTGACAAAACGGCTTCGCGAAGCGCCCGTTTAAAGCCGGGGCGATGAAAGCGGCGGCGCCGGGCGGGCGCGCGCAAGCGGCACATCCGAGCCCGCCGCCGGGTCAGCGCGGCCCGCATCATACGCAGCGATCAGCCGAAAGCCGAGCCAAACGCCGATTATCGCAAAAGCAATTCCGCCGATTGCCTGCGCCACAATAACGCCCGGCGCGCCTGCAATAGCGGACCCGGCAAAAACGAACGGCGCCGTGCCGATCGTGTTCCTGCCCCAGTTAAGCCAGGTCGACCAAAGCGGTCTTTTCAAATTGTTGAAAGCAGCGTTCGAAATGAAGAGCGCGCCGTTAAAGAAATATAGCGGCGCAACGACAGCGGCGAACCAGAACACCAGCGCGCCACCGTCTCCGGTTAAACCAAACGCGCGCGCGATGGCGCCGTTAAGGCTAAACAATACGCCCCAAATGGCGAGCGTATATATTGCCGCAAAAAACAAGGACTTTCGCAGCGTTTCACGCACGCGATCATAGGCGCCGCCGCCGAAATTTTGCCCGACAATCGGTCCGACGGCGCCGGAAAGAGAGAACAGCACACAAAAAGCCAGCGGTGTCAGGCGTAAGATGACAGCGAAACCGGCGACCGCCGCATCGCCATAAGGCGCAATGGCGCGCGTTACGATAATGCCGCCGATCGGCGTTGCAACATTGGTAAGGATCGCTGGCATTGCGATACCGAATATTGGTCGCAAATCGCGCAAAAACTGGCCGGCGTTAAACGGCGCGAACCCGCCATAATGCCTGATAATCGGGATGATCGCCGTCGCCGCCATGGCGATCCGCGCGGCCACCGACGCCAGCGCTGCGCCATCAAGGCCGAGGCCGAGCGCAAATATCAAAACAGGGTCCAATATGGCGTTGACCGCGCCAGCAGCGAGGGTCGCGTTCATGGCGCGGCGCGCATCGCCATGGGCCCGCAACAGCCCTGAGGCGATCATGGCGAGCGCCGCCAACGGCAGTGACGGGACCACGATACGCATATACCGCGCGGCCATGTCGCGGGTTTCACCGACAGCGCCAATAAGATCGAGCATTTGCGGCGCGTAAACCCAAAACAGCACCGCCAGAACAATCGCAATCGCAACCGAGGCGACCGCAACGCTGGTGGCGATCCGCCTTGCCTCCTCCGGCTCGTCCCGGCCGATGCGTTGCGCGGCAAGCGCCGACATCGCGATCATCAGGCCGATCGTCATCGACATATTGAAAAATAAAAGCGTGCCCGCGAACCCGACGGCAGCCGCCAGCTCCTTTTTTCCGAGCAGCGAAATGAAATAAAGGTCCGCCAAATCGACAAGAAAAATAGAAACAAGCCCGGCGCTGGACGTCAGCGACATGACGATGATGTGGCCCATTAAATCGCCGTGCAGAAATTTTGCAGGCTTTTTTTCAGGCGCAGCGACAGTGCTGGACAATTTTCTGGTGAACTTTCGGCGGCTAAAAGAAATGCGAGCTTGCCGCGATATTCAAACCGGCGCCATCCCGATTTTCTCTATTCGCCGTGAGATCCGCTCACATTCTCGCGTGCGGCAATCAAAAATCGGGAGTCTTTATGATTAGGGCAAGTCCGCCGCCGGCGCCGGCGAAATTTCTCAGCGCGTTTATCGGCTCGCTATTCTTCCATGCGACGTTCTTGTCCGGGCGTAAAAGCAGCACGGTTTTGCAACGGTCGGAGCGCCGGCGGTCGAATTACGGGTCTCGTCGTGACAGCCGCGACTGGCCGTTGGGACGTTGAATCGGATGTCACCGCCATATAATCGACACTCAATGTGTCAGCAGTTTCGTTCTCCGCCAGATAAGCGTCAACAGCGCGGACCATGATGCGCCCCCGGACGCCGCTTGGAAACGTAAACTCTTGAACATTCGCCGGATTGCCGGAGTCCACCACAAACATCGGTTGCCAACGCGTGCTGGACGATTGTTTGTAGAAAAATTGAAACCCTTCCCGGCCAGACACATAGGCGTTGGCGGAAAACGTGACTTCCGCACCGCCGAGCACGTCAAACGTCCAAATGTGATTAGCCCGGTGGTTCCCGGTATTGAAACTGTTCCCGATACTCACTTCGGTCAGGCGCTGCACCCTTCCATCGTCTTGATGTGTGTCGACATAGGTCCCGCGGACGCGGCCGCGTTTCCAGGAAATCTCGCCGTCGGCCACGTCAGTAGAGCTCTGTATACGAGCCGGCGTTGAAGCATAAGCGACGTTCGAAAGGTCCGATGGGCCGTCTGCATTCAATGCGCGGACCAGATATCCATATTCCGTGTCCGGACTACGGCCGTTATCCGTAAAGTCCGTCGAATTGCCTGGTAAACTCGCAATCTCGTAAAATGTGTTGGAGCCTGCTGAGGCGCGAAATATCTGAAATTGGTTTTCATTGTCGGCATTGTCGACCCACGACAACCGAATGACTGTGTCGGTCACAACGGTGGCGACAAGGTTGCTGGGCGCTTCGGGTGTCGTCGCTGGCGGCGGCGGTGGCGGCGTCGTGGGTGGGGTCGTGGGTGGGGTCGTTGGCGGCGGTGACGTCGGCGGCGACGTCGAACCTCGGAAGCCTGCGATCGCGCTGGCGCTCTCGTTCAGGGTCCGGGCCGCCCATGCGCCGTTGCTGGCGTCATCCGCCGGATCAATTCCTGTCGGCGTTCCTTGGTGGTTGATGTCTGGATTGGAAAATCCGCCAATCCGCGCCGCGCCCTGACAGCCATACGCCATGATGGTTGAGAAAAACGGTGCGCCAACATCGTCAACCGAACCATCGTCACATCGCCGATACCCGTAATTGTAAGCGCCACTCGCGCCACCGCCATTTTGTGAGCGCGCATGGCTAGAGCCCTGGTTGTGGCCAATTTCGTGGGCGAGGGTTCTGTTCGACAGGCAACTCTCCGCCGTCACTGACATCGCCGAGGAGGAAGAGGAACCGACAAAGGCAATCCCGCAAAATCCGCCGCCCGAGCCGGTCACGAGCGCCAGTAAATCCGCGCCGTAGTCGTCTCTTTCGCTATGCAACTCGTCGATCTGGCCATCGCTGGTGCGGCGCAGCTCATCGAGCATGTCCGAAGCCGATTTACTGCCCTCATCATAGTCAGTCGCCACCATGCCGACGAGATTGACGGTGATGTTGACGCCGCTGGACGCGTAAGCGGCGTTCATGTCCGCAACCGCATTGACGATATTGGCCTCGATCTGACTGCAACTGCTGGACCCGTTGCCGCCAACCGCGCGGCAAGCATCATCTGTATACGCAACTAGCAGGTCTTGCTGGACAGCATCCGCCGCCGTGGGCGCTTCGTCACCGCTCGCGACAGGTCCGCCGTCCGGAGAGTCCGGCAAAAAAAACGGCTCTTCCTGCGGCAGCGCAGCGAGATCGATTTCATTGATCATGAGGTCGCCGCCGCGGGCGCGCGATATCTCAAAGAGGCGGCCGTCATAATCTATCCGGCCGGCAAATGTGTCGCGCCATCCCGTCAGGACAACACGGTCACCGGCTGAACCTGAAATATGACCGACCCATGAGATTGTTCCGTCCGCGCGATGTTCGACATGGTCGCGGATGGCGGTCACGTCTTCACCGAAGAGATTGACGCTCAATCTCGGCCGATAGAGCGCGGCCTTATTCATCTGTATACGACGTGAGCTTTTGAAATGTGCGCGCACCGCGTGTTTTTCAGCGCCGGTCGCTTTAAACATGCGCGCATTCTCGGCGCCCAGCGCTGGTGCGTATGCATTAAAAGCGAAAGCAACGGCGATGGCGGCCAGAGAAGTCTGACGGACGACGAACGGGTTCATTTCACGCAACTCAATTTCACTGATATTTCAACCGTACAGATGATGGAATCTGAGCCGCCAGAAAAGTCCAGTGAGCGTTAATAAACGGTGCGTGTCATCGCACTAATTTTAGCGTGAAGTTTTGCCGCGGCTGCAAAAGAGCCCAAGGCGGACTTCTATTATTGCCTTGTGCACAAAGGGAATAAGCAGCGCCCCAATCGCCAAACAGCGCCCCAAAGCATTACAATTAACAATGAGTAACAGGCGCTCGCCGGTTGGCGCCGCCTACAACCATTACGTGTTCATTGAATCGAAAAACGCTTCATTGGATTTTGTTTGCTTGAGCTTGTCGAGCAAAAATTCGATCGCATCGTTCACGCCCATGGGCGAAAGAATACGCCGAAGGACAAATATTTTCTGCATCGCTACAGGATCGGTGATGAGCTCTTCTTTCCGCGTACCCGATTTAGCGATGTCAATGGCCGGGTAAACGCGTTTGTCAGCGACCTTGCGATCAAGGATAAGTTCAGCGTTGCCCGTGCCTTTGAATTCTTCAAAAATGACTTCGTCCATTTTCGATCCGGTCTCAATCAGCGCCGTTGCGATAATCGTCAGTGAACCGCCTTCTTCGATATTACGCGCGGCGCCGAAGAACCGTTTCGGGCGTTGCAGTGCATTCGCGTCAACGCCGCCGGTCAGCACTTTGCCCGAAGACGGCACGACCGTGTTGTAGGCCCGACCAAGGCGGGTAATGGAATCAAGGAGGATAACAACATCGCGTCCATGCTCGACAAGGCGTTTGGCTTTTTCAATGACCATTTCGGCCACCGCGACGTGGCGCGTCGCCGGCTCGTCAAATGTTGACGAAACAACCTCGCCCTTCACCGACCGCTGCATGTCGGTCACTTCTTCCGGGCGCTCGTCGATCAACAAAACGATCAGATACGCTTCTGGATGGTTGGCCGCGATCGAATGGGCGATATTTTGCAAGATGACGGTCTTACCGGTTCGCGGCGGCGCTGTAATCAGCGCCCGCTGGCCCTTGCCGAGCGGCGCGACCAGATCAATGACCCGGGCGGTCATGTCTTTGCCCTTTTCGTTCTCGTCAACAATTTCCATGTTGAGCCGCTCGTCAGGGTAAAGCGGCGTCAGATTGTCGAAATGCACCTTGTGGCGCGCCTTTTCCGGTTCTTCAAAATTGATCGTGCCGACTTGCAGCAGCGCAAAATACCGCTCGCCATCCTTGGGGCTGCGGATCTCGCCGATAACCGTATCGCCGGTCCTTAATGCGAAACGGCGGATCTGACTGGGCGAAACGTAAATGTCATCCGGTCCAGCCAGATAATTGGCTTCTGGTGAGCGCAGGAACCCAAACCCATCGGAAAGAACCTCCAGAACCCCGCCGCCGGATATCTCGACATCGTGATCCGCAAGCTCTTTAAGGATCGCGAAAAGCATATCCTGTTTGCGCATCGTCGAGGCGTTCTCGACCTCTAGCTCTTCAGCGAACTCCAGAAGCGCCGCTGGCGTTTTTTCCTTGAGTTCCTCAAGGGACATCTTTTCTGGCAGCATTGGTCGGTTCCCGAATATAATTGATGCGCCCGCACTAGAAGCGGGTCGTGGCGATCAACGGTGAAATTTGGGTCCGGCGCGAGGCGCACTTGCCGCGCGGTCCGGAATAGGAAGGTAGGCAGGTCGATATAGACCGTAAATAAGCGGCGTCAATGCGCTTTTTATGATCCCGGCGCCGGTCCGGCCTGGGCTCTGTCCGCTTTTTACAATACATGTCGTCGGAAAAGCCATATTTTCCACCGTTTATATGGAACTGGAGCGGCCCAATGCTTTGTCTTGTCCGAACGCTGAAACTGGCGGCGGTTTTCTTGTTTCTCGCAGGCGCTGAGGCGGCCGCGAGCACTTTCAATGTTGTCGCATCCGATGACGGCGCGCGAATGGAACGTCTGGCCGACGGTGTTTTCGTCATCATCCATGATGATGCGCCAGACGGCTGGCCGCACAGCAACACAGGCGTCATCGAATATGATGACGGCGTCTTTGTTGTCGATAGCACCTACCTGCCGGCGCGAGCCCGGGCCGACATCAAGCTCATCAAGAAGGTCACCAAAAAACCGGTGCGGTATCTGACGACGACCCATTGGCATATGGACCATAACAATGGAGACATCGCCTATCGCGAAGCCTTCCCGGACATTGTAGTCATCCGTGAACAGAATGTTGATCGCTACATCAAGGTCAACTCGCCATGGTGGAAAACGCTATCGACGAAGGACGGCTCATCAATGCTCAAGGGGCTTTCCGAACTAGAACACCATATTGATACGAAGATGGACGAAGACGGCGAAGCGCTGACAGACGGGCAATTGCGTGAACGCCGGGCCTTCGCGAAAAAATACCGCGCGCAAGTGAACGACACGCAAGAACTCGACATTGTCTCTGGTGATATATTATTTGAAGGGCGGTTAGTGCTCTTGCTTGGTGAGCGGCGGATCGTTCTTACCGATCACGGCCGCGCAAACAGCCCGCATGACGTCACTATCTATTTGCCGGCAGAAAAAATCCTGTTCGCCGGCGACATCGCTGTTCAGTCTCCGCTGCCTTACACGGTCTATTCATGGCCGCTCGACTGGGTGAGTGTTTTGTCTGACATCGAGGATATGCCTGTTGACGCTATGGTTCTCGGTCATGGCCCAACCCAGACAGATCACAACTATACGCGAAAGTTGCACGCCAGCTACAAAACAATCCTCGACCGCACAGCGCAAGGCCTCACCGAAGGAAAAATCCTCTCGGAAATTCAGGAAACAATCGCGCTCGATGATTTGCGTGCGGACTATGCGCCATGGACCGACAATGTGACCAATGAGGACTGGAAACATTTCAAAGACACGATGGTCGATCGCGCCTTCAAATCAATCCGCGGCCAAGGTGGGCTATAGCGCCCGCCGACGCTTAAAACGGCTTAACGATCACCATGATGACGATAATGATCAAGCCGACAAAGGGTGCTTCATTCGCGATGCGCCAGAATTTCGTCGTGCGCGGGCGTTCTCCCGCTGCAAATTTCCGCTGGGCGCTGGCGTAAAACCCGTGAATGCCGGAAATCGCGATGACAAAGGTAAGTTTTACATGAAACCAGCCATCTGAAAGGGTCGCTGGGTTAGCAACAAGCATCGCGATGCCGAGCACCCAGACCAGTGCTATGGACGGATTCATGATGCCTTTTAAGAGGCGTCGTTCCATCGCGACGAAACTGGTTCCCGCTTCGCCGCCTTTTTGTGCGCCATGGTGATAAATGAAAAGCCGCGGCAGATACATCATGCCCGCCATCCAGGCGATGACCGCGATCAAATGCGCCGCCTTCAGCCAAAGATAGTGATTAAGTAAAAAAGCGCTCACCAGTTTCCTCCCCGCACATATTCAACAAGCGCGCCGACATGCTCCGGCGGCGTCTCCGGCGAAAACCCATGCCCCAGATTGAAGACATAGGGAACATCGTGGAACAGTTTGAGATACGTGCTGGCACCGCGCACCATTGCCTCCCCGCCGGAAATCACACTGATCGGGTCGAGGCCGCCTTGTATCACGGTATGGCCGGACAAGTTTGCGCGGGCCCAGGCCGGGTCCATCGCGTAATCAATACCAAGGCCATCACATTCGGTTAGCTGTGCGTATTCGCTCGCGGTTTCACCAACGCCTTTGGGAAAAAGTATAATGGGCGTTTCCGGGTGCGCAGCTTTCACGCCGGCCGCAATTTTTTGCAGGGGTCGTACCGACACGGCATCCAGCACCGGCCAAGGCAACCCGCCGGCCCATGTATCGAACAATTGAACAGCATCAGCGCCAGCGTCTATCTGTCGGTTGAGATAGTCGATTGTGTGATCGGCCAGCATATCGATGAGCGCCGTCAGGAATGGCCGGTCCTCGTAATAGAGCTTACGCAAAGCTGCCGGATCGCGGCTCGAGCGGCCGTTCAGCATATACGTCGCCACTGTCCATGGGGCGCCGGCAAACCCGATCAGCGCCTTGTCGTCGGGCAGCGCTGCGCGGGTCAGCTTCACGGTCTCATAGACCGGCGCCAATGTCTCATGGATGTCTCGGCTACGAAACCGGTCAATGTTTTCCGCTGTTATAACCGGGTCGAGTATCGGGCCTTCCCCTTCCGCAAAAGAAAGCGACTGTCCCATGGCTTGCGGTATCAAGAGAATATCAGCGAACAGGATCGCAGCATCGAGATCGTAACGGCGGACCGGTTGCAGCGTCACTTCGGACGCCATCGCCGGATTGTAACACAGATCCAGGAACGAGCCTGCCTCAGTACGCAGCTTGCGATATTCAGGAAGATACCGGCCGGCCTGTCGCATGAACCAGATGGGCGGTATGGCCTGCTTTTCGCCCTTCAGCGTTCTTATGAATTTTGATTGTTGCGCCATTTTACAAAGATCTACCTGTTAACCTTCTATTAAAGACTCTTAAAAAAGTATGAATAATAAGAGTAGGGCCTGTATGCCGGGGAAAGATAGGCGTTTGTCTTTTTTCCATCGACGGCGCCCCGTTAACGCCAGAAAACATCCACTGGGATTTTTACCGCCGGCAAACAGGAGACAATCTGGCAGGGCGTTTGATTCACTCAGGAAACTTCGCACAACCGGGTGTGGAAACGAACCTTTTCCGGCATCGGTTGAAAAAACGCCGCATGGAAGATCACCGGTTTACCTTTTGCGATCCCCATGGGCGCCAGGTTGGTATGACCGGTCGGTTTTCCCGCTAATAAATTTCCCTGTCGCGAAATGGTGCGACTTTCCCTTATAAGTCCCCAGTGATGTCCAGTGATGATGCGGAAAAAGTGGAAGAAAAAGAAAGCGCGCTGTCTGTGCCGCTTGCCACCTATTTCCATGTTCATCTGGTTTCGGATTCGACGGGCGAAACCCTGAACGCCATGTTGAAGGCGACAGCGTCGCAATTTGCCCACGCCAAACCCCTTGAACATATCTACGCGCTTGTTCGTTCGCCCCGGCAGATGGAGCGCACGCTCGCCGCGATAGAAGCCGCGCCCGGTATCGTCCTTTATACAGTGATCAATCCCGATCTTCGTCGCCTGTTGGAAATACGTTGCAGCGAATTACAGACGCCGGCGGTTTCCGTCCTCGATCCCATGTTGGATGCTTTCACGGATTATCTCGGCCTTGAGCAGACGAAAAAACCGGGCGCCCAGCACGAATTGGACGATCGGTATTTCACGCGGATCGCAGCCCTCGATTACACGCTGTCTCACGATGACGGCCAGATGAACTGGGACCTCGCTTCGGCCGATGTGGTTCTGGTCGGTGTCAGCCGCACCTCGAAAACCCCGACCTGCATGTATCTGGCAAACCGCGGCATCAAGGCGGCGAACGTGCCGCTCGTGCCAACCGCCGACCCCCCGCCGGAACTTTTTGAGTTGCGAAAACCGCTCGTGGTTGGTCTTGTCGCAAGCCCTGAACGACTGGCGCAAATTCGCAAGAGCCGCTTGGGCGGGATCAATGCGGTCGGCGCGGCGGATGAATATTCTGATCTCGACACAATCCGCGCGGAAGTGCTGCGCGCCAAGCGGCTTTACGCAAAACATGGCTGGCCGATGATCGATGTCACCCGCAAATCGGTCGAGGAAACAGCCGCCTCCATCCTGACGAAACTTTCCGCCCGCCAGAATCGATAGAGCCCGATGAGCGAAACGCCAACCATTACACTCGCATCAGGTAGCGCGATCCGCGCTGCGATCTTAAAAGCCCATGGCGTTGATTTTCAGGTCGCGAAACCGGGTGTGGATGAGTCCATTATCAAGAGTGAGGCTATGAAGGCTGGACTCGGACTTGAGGACATGGCCATGGGTCTGGCCGATGCAAAATGTATGGCCGTTGCGAAGACACAAGATGGTTTCGTCATCGGGGCCGACCAGATCCTCGAATTCGAAGGCCGCGCTTACGACAAACCCCGCGATATGGCCGAGGCCAAAGCGCGACTGCATGAGATGCAAGGGAAAACCCACACCCTCATCAACGCCACTGTTGCTGCGCGCGGCGGCGAAATCATCTGGCGCAATCTGGAGCGCCCAAGCCTGACCATACGCAGTATGACCAGCGCCGAAATTGATGCTTACATAGAGGCCGCTGGCGACGAGGTCTTGCTCAGCGTCGGCGCCTATCAGGTTGAAACCCCATTGGGCGCCTCGCTTTTTAACGCCATCAACGGTGACTGGTTCGCGGTACAGGGAATTGCGGTAAACCCGTTGCTCGCGGAGCTGCGCCGACAGGGCGCTTTCGGTGAGGAATGGAAAAACCCGCAGCCCGTTTTCGCGGGCGTTGTCGGCTTCCCGATTTCCCACTCCTTGTCGCCGCTGATCCATAATGAATGGGTCCGCCGGTCCGGCGTTGCGGGGCAGTACCGAACCATCGAAGTAGCGCCCGGCTACGACGCCTTCGCTGAAGCCATGAACGACTTGCGAGAGCTGGGTTTTGCCGGCGTCAATGTCACGATCCCCCACAAGGAAAACGCCTTGAGATATGCCGACCGGGCGAGCGATGCAGCGACAACGATCGGTGCGGCGAACATGCTGTCTTTCGGGGAAGACGGGACTTACGCAGACAATTCCGACGCGGCGGGTTTTGCGCAAGCGTTGGCGAAAAGCCCGTCAGCTTCACACAGAATGGAAACGGCGATGGTGTTGGGCGCTGGCGGCGGGGCGCGCGGCGTGATTGCGGCGCTTCGCAGTGTCGGGTGCAAGCGCATCATCATTGCAAACCGAACGCGCGAAAAGGCCGAGGCGCTCGGAGAAGAGTTCGGGCTCGAAGTCATAGACTGGTCGGCGCAGCCATCGGGGCTCGCTGACTGCGATCTTCTCGTTAACACAACCTCGCTCGGTATGACGGGACAACCGGCGCTGGAAATTGATCTTGCCGGCCTGCCCAACAAAGCAACAGTATTCGATATCGTCTATACGCCGCTGGAAACGCCGCTGTTAAAAGCGGCGCGCGCGCGCGGACTTGCCGTTATCAACGGGCTTGAAATGCTCATGCATCAGGCCGCGCCGGGTTTTTCTGCGTGGTTCGGCAACCGGCCCTACCGGCTGAAGCCGCAGGTCGACGATGATTTGCGCGACCTCATGGTGGAAGCGCTGAAAAACGAGAAGCAACATGATTAGCATTGGCCTTACCGGGTCCATCGGCATGGGCAAATCAACCGCGCTGAAAATGTTTGCAGAACTGGGCGCTGCAGTCTGGGACGCCGATGACGCTGTCCACCGGATGTATGCCGCCGGCGGGGCCGCGGTCGCGCCCATCGGGGCAGCTTTCCCCGGTGTGGTTGTCGATGGCGCCATTGATCGACCGGCCCTCGCCAAAATTGTGCTCAACGATCCAGATAAGCTGAAAACCCTCGAAGCGATCGTCCATCCGCTTGTTGGGCGCGATCAGGCGGGGTTTCTTGTTGAGGCGGCCGCGACGGGCGCGCCGGCCGTGGTTTTGGATATCCCGCTTTTGTTTGAAAATGGCGCTGAGGGTCTTTTCGACGCCGTCGTTGTCGTCAGCGCCCCGGAAGATGTTCAGCGCGAACGCGTGCTCGCGCGCACCGGCATGACCGAAGAAAAGCTTGCCGCCATCCTTGCGCAACAAATGCCGGATGCGGAAAAACGCGCCGGCGCTGATTACGTCATATCGTCAGACCAGCCGATTGATGCGATGGCCGATGACATTAAGGCGGCCTATGACGCGATTATCGAAAAAGGCCCCAAGCAGCGCTAGCCGTCCTGAAGGTCGCCGAGAAATGCGCGCAAGCGATTCTCCGCATCCTGATGGTCTTCTTCATTATACCAATGATGCCATTCAGGTTCGAGAAACGGATCGTCGAAAACATGCTGCGCATCCGGATAAACGGTCATGTCGATCGGCGCCCCGCGCCGTGTTTTGCGATTGACCAGCCGAACACACTTTTCCGATTTCACGACCGTATCGGCGCCGGCGATAAAGGCGATTGCGGGCGGTGATTGTCGCCACGGACGAAACCGCGACAAGGCGCCTGTCCCGCAATGGGGGTAAAACAACACCACCCCACCGACGTTAGCGGCATCAGGGAGGTCGCCGGAAAGCCCTGCAGGACGGCGTTTTTCACCATCCATCGTGAGAAAATCCATCACCGTCCAAGCGCCGTGCGACCAGCCCGCGAGAAGCAACCGATCCGTATCGAGCCGCGGGTCGGTGCGCGCAAGTTCGATCGCCGCAAAAACATCGCCGGCGCGCTCCTGCCCGAGCAAGGTCTTTCCGGCGCACACAACCTCAAGGGCGTCTTGGCGCGAATAGCCGCGCGGGCCGGTGCTGTCGACGATCATCGCGGCGTAACCGGCGTCATTAAAAACGGCGGCCCACTGGCGCAGGAAGGGCTTGCGCGGACCGGCGCAGCCATGAAACATCAACACCGTTGGAAACGTCTCATCGTCCGTGTCCGGAACAATGACTTCAATGGCGCCCGCAAGGAGCGCCTGTCGTTCTTCCAAATCTTGCGCGTCTGTCTTGCCGGCAAGCCACCCAAGGTAAAGCGGCTCAAGCCGCCACGCCGCGAACATGGCGGCTGCGGCGAAAACAATACCAGCGATAATAAGTGCGCGCTTCATAGAGTTTCTTCCGTCAGATCAGGCCGGCGTCGGTCGCCAGCTTCTTCAGCGACGCGGCCGGACGTGCGCCGAAATGAGATATCACCTCGCTTGCGGCAAGGGAGCCCAGCGCCCCGGCTGTGGCCAGATCATATTGGCGCGCAAGCCCCAGAAGCAGCCCGCCCGCATAGGCGTCACCTGCGCCGGTCGTATCTTCCAGCGCATCGGGCGTTTGCGCGGCGATTTCTACAACGTCGCCGTCGCGGGGGATGAGAAGTGATCCGTGCTCGGAGCGTGTGACTGCGGTTAAAGGCGCCATGTCCCGGGCCTTTTCCACGATGACGGAAAGATCCGACGAGGCAAAAAGCGCCGTCGCCTCGGCCTCATTGGCGAGGAGAATATCAATATGGTCGTGCACGAAATGGGAGATAATTGCGCCCTGACGGTCGATGACGCTGGCGTCCGAGAGGGTCAACGCTGTGCGCTTGCCATTGCTGCGCGCGATGCCGCAAGCGTGCACAAAGGCGGCCCGGGCGTCCGGCTGTTCGAACAAATACCCCTCGAAGAATGAGATTTCTCCGCGGGCGATCTGGCTTTCGTCAATATCGGCGTCTGTAACGAGGCCGGCTGCCCCCAAAAACGTCGCCATCGATCGTTGAGCGTCCGGCGTTACGTTAACGAGGCAGCGCCCTGTTCCGGGGCCGTCGGCAAGCGCCGCCGTTTCATATTCAACGCCCATGGCGTGGAGGTCGTGGCGGAAAATATCGCCCAGCGCGTCTTTTGCGACCTTGCCGACAAAACCGCCGCGCCCGCCCAGCGAGGCGATGCTAGCGACGGCGTTGGCGTTCGAGCCGCCCGAAACCTCGACGCCCGGCGCCATCTCTTCGTAGATCGCCAGGGCTTTATCCCCATCAATGAGGATCATACCGCCTTTGGGAATCCCGAATTTCTCTAAAAATGCGTCGTCGCATTTGGCGAGAACATCAACAATGGCGTTGCCAAAGCCAATTACGTCAAGTTTTTGATCAGTCATGAAATCCCTTTTTACCGGCCACGAGCGCGTCCGCGCTTATAGGAAGGGCAATTCGCGCGGGCAAGGCGATTGCGCTTGTGACTGAAACCGGGCGCATTTATCGTCGGGGTTTCGTGAGTGACCCGGTCCGTTTTTATGAATTCCCTGAAAATTGCATCCTGCAGCCTGGCCGCATTGGCGCTCGCTGCCTGCGCGTCGAAACGTGAGGCGCCGCTGCCGATTGCGGCTGAGGTAGAGGCTGTTGCGCCGTCAGCGCCCGTATATGTGGCGCGCGATATTATGGGCGCAGCCCCGGCGGCCATAGACGCCCTGCTCGGCGCCCCGGCGCTGACCCGAAAAGAAGGCGCCGGCGAATATCGCCGCTACGCTCTTTCCGAATGCATGTTGATCGTTATTCTGTATCCGGATGAAGCCGGCGCAGCGCGGGCCGCCCATCTGGAGGCGACGGCGTTATCGTCCGGGGCGGAAAAACCAGCGCTCGACGCCTGTCTCGCGGCTGGTTAGTCGGCGCCCTCAAGTTCTGCAGCAGCTTTCTTGGGATCCAGCGAGAAGCGCTTTTCTGAAAACTTCAAGAAGAAGACAAGGATGGCGGCAGGGATCCCGACAATCGCTGTTATCGCGAAAAACCACGCGAACCCGGCGGCCTCGACCATAAAGCCGGAAAAACCGCCGACAAACTTTCCCGGCAGCGCATAGAACGATGAAAACAATGCGTATTGCGTTGCTGTAAACGCGGTGTTTGTCAGGCTCGACATATACGCGATTAGTATTGTGCCGGCTGCGCCATAAGCGACATTGTCGACAATGACGGCGAATGCCAGCCCGCCGGTTGTCGCCTCGGAAAGCGCGAGCCAGGAGTAAATCAGATTGGTCAAGGACTGCGATAGAACGCCGAACAGAAGCGCCCATTTAAATGAAATCCGAGAGACAATGACGCCCCCGAGAAAGACGCCGAATAGCGTCGCAAAAAGGCCGGCCCCGGAACGAACAGCGCCGATCGTGGTTTTGTCGTAGCCAAGCTCGATATAAAGCGGGCCGGTCATGTACCCCATTAAAAAATCGGGCACGCGAAATAGCGAAATGAACAACAAGATGACGATGGCGTGAACGCCGTATCGGGAAAAGAAGTCGCGGAACGGCCCGACGATGGATTTTGTGATTGTTTCCGATAGCGGCGCGGCGGCGGGCGGTTCATATTCGCGAACCTCGACCTTGGGTGCGAACAGCGCCGTCAGCAAGCCTATTCCCATCAGGAGCGCCATGAACTGATAGGCGGCGGGCCAGTTTACATTATCGGCGACAATTAAAGCGCCGGCGCCCGCAACCATGATGGCGACGCGATATCCATATTGATACATCGCGGCCATGACGCCCTGCTCTTCATCGGTCGCCGCTTCGATACGCCAGGCGTCGATTGCAATGTCCTGCGTCGCCGCCATGAACGCCATAACAACCGCAATCAGCGCAACAATAACGAGATTACCAGCGGGATCAGCTGCGGACATCGCCAGCAGCGTCAGCGCAACGCCGATCTGCGCCGCCGCCATCCAGGCGCGCCGACGCCCGACCATTTTTTCCAGTATAGGAATGGGCAGGCGGTCCACCGCCGGCGCCCACAGGAATTTAAAACTGAAAGCAAAACCGGTCCACGCAAACAGTCCGATCTCCCCCTTATCGACGCCGGCCTCAGCAAGCCAGAGCGAAAGGTTTTGATAAATCATGTAAAACGGCAGGCCAGCGGAAAAGCCCAGCGCCAACATCACCATCGAGCGCGGCCGGATATATCCGCCGAGGGACTGCAGAATCGAGGTCTTTTCGGCAGGCGCCGTTTGTTCGTTTGTCATGGGGAAACGCTAGGAGCGTTTTCTGTCGTAATAAAGGCCGCTTGACGGCTTATGATGCTTTCGCGAACTGGCTTTGTTGGCCCGCCCATTTGTCGATCATGCCGGTGAGGTCGTCGGGCTCAAACGGTTTCGACAGGAAGTCGTCCATGCCGGCGACAAAACATTTGCGCTCCTCAGAGCCCATGGCGTTGGCGGTCAGGGCGACAATCGGGATGCGCGCTTCATCGCCGGGAAGGGCGCGGATCGCCTGTGTCGCTTCGAGGCCATCCATCTCTGGCATGTGCATGTCCATGAGCACGATGTCGTAATCGGCCCGGCGCAGGGCGTCGAGCGCCTCGGCGCCGTTAATGGCGACATCGACATGATGGCCGGCGCGTTTCAAAAGCGTCGTCGCCAGGACAGCGTTGATTTGATTGTCCTCGGCCAACAGGACGCGGCGCGCGATTCCGTTGGGCTTGGCGATGTCGGCGGCGCGGGGCGTAATCTTTTCCAGCTTACCGGGGCAACCGCCCTCCTTACCAGCAACCTGTTCGTATAGGGATGATTGACGAATTGGCTTGATGAGATAGCTGTCGAACCCCGCCTCACGCAAAGCACTCAAGCGGTCGCGGGCCAGGGGCGACAATAACACAATCGACCGACCGGCATTTTCAAGGCCGAATAAAGCGCCGTCGCCAGCGAGATAAATATCGCACAGCAAAACAGCGCCCGGCGCGCTGGCTAGCGCTTTGCCCGCCTCCTCGGCGCTCTCGGTTTGAATAACCTGATCGACGCCGAGCGATGAAAGCTGCATGTTCAGGGCGCGCGCGAGCATTTGAGACCGCGTTGCAATAACGACTGTCTGTTTGACCGGCGCACGAACGGCCGGCGCGCCCTCATGGCCAAGGGCGAGCTCGAAGGAAAACAGGCTGCCGGCGTTTACCTTGCTCTCAATGCCGATATCGCCGCCCATAGCAGTAACGAGCTTGTTGGCGATCGTCAGGCCAAGTCCGGTGCCCTCCTTGCGCTTGGCGGCGCCGGAGTCCGCCTGGCTGAATTCCTGAAAAATCGTTTCCTGCATATCTTCAGGAACGCCAATGCCGCTGTCGCGAATATTGAAGCGCACGCGCGCGCCGTCCGGTTCAAGTCCGATAAGGTGCGCTTCAATCAGCACGCCGCCATGGTCTGTGAATTTTACGCCATTGCCGGCGAGATTGATCAGGACCTGACGCAGCCGCGTTTCGTCGCCGATCAGCTTTTCCGGGATGCGCTCGTCAACATAAGCGGCGATTTCGATGCCCTTTTCGGCGGCCCGCGGCGAGAGCAGTTCGGCGATGGCCTGCACCAGCGATTTTGGGCAGAACGGGTCCTTGTCCAGCAACATGCGGCCGGCGTCGATCTTGGCGTAGTCGAGAAGATCATTGATCAGCGCCAGCAATGCGGCGCTCGATTCGCGAACCGATTCTGAATAGGCGCGCTGGTTGGGTTCCAGCGCTGTGTCGAGCAGCAATGCGTTCATGCCGATGATGCCGTTTAACGGTGTGCGCATTTCGTGGCTCATGAGCGCCAGAAATTTCAGCTTTTCATCGTCAACGCGCCGCCCCGGAAGGTTGTTCCGGCCGTCCGGCTCCGTTGCGCCAACATAAAGCCGCTCGCCGCCCTCAAGCGCTGTTTCCGTCCAGCCTATGATGCATTCACGATCGGCAATGCGTGCGCGTGTGCGATAAGACGCCGGGGCGCCGACGGTCGCGGTCGACCCGCCAGGCGCAAAAGCGCGACCAAGCCATTGCTCGATCGGCGATCCGAAAAAACTGGCGAAGTCGCGCGAAACAAATCTGATCGCGCCGGTTTCATCGCATATGACGATCAGTTCACTGACTGTCTGGTGCTGATCGTCGCCTGTATTTGGCATATTTGTGAACGTCCCCTGCCCTAACAGTCGCGATCATGGCGGCGACGGCTTGAAATTTCGTTGAAAGGCTTGGTTAACGTTTAACGTTGAATTGCGCGCACCGGCGAGGTCTCGCTGCGCATTTGCGGCGACGTGCGCCCGCCTGGCGCAGCGGACCCGGTTGGCGCAGCGGTGCTGTCGCGTCGTCGATAGCTGACGGCCTCGGCGATATGGCGGCGCCGCACGGACGTCGTCCCGTCCAGATCGGCAAGCGTGCGCGATACGCGCAATATTCGTGTATAGGCGCGGGCAGAAAGGCCAAGCGTTTCCGCCGCCTGGGAAAGTAGGGCCGCGCCGTCAGCGTCCGGCGCGGCAATCTTCGCTAGGGCTGCGTCGTCGAGGGCGGCGTTGGTGGCGCCGGCCCGGTCTGTTTGTGCGGCGCGCGCTTCGGCAACACGAGCCGCAACAGTGCTTGTCGGCTCGCCGTTTGTTGGCCCCGCGAGATCAACAGCCGTTACCGCCGGCAGCGCGATCGAGATATCCATCCGGTCAAGGAGTGGCCCGGAAATGCGCGATTGATAGATTTCCTCGCAATGGGGCCCGCGCCCGCAGGCCCGCCCGCTCGCTTTACCGAAACCGCATTTGCATGGGTTCATTGCGGCAATGAGCTGAAACCGCGCTGGATAGCGCACATGAAAATTCGCCCGGGCAATCAAGACGTCGCCCGTTTCTAGGGGCTGGCGCAGGCTGTCGAGCACAGGGGCGGAAAATTCCGGCATTACTACGCAAATTCACCACCATATTTAGTTATTGACGCACCATAAATGGTGATATATGGGTGTGCCATTATGGAACGCCCTAACACAATCTCCGGCCTTCAGGCAAAGCGCAAGGAACTGGCTAAGCTTCACAATGAGCTAGTGAAGGAAGCCAAGAAGGTTCTCTGCGATATCGACCATATCGACGCCACGATCCGGATTTTCGATCCTAACGCCGACATTGAGCGCATCCGCCTCAATCGCTACGCCACGAAGCACCGGGCGCCCAAGGGCCATATGAAGCGCTTTGTGCTGGGCCAGTTTCGCGAGGCGAGCGCGCCTCTATCTTCCCGTGACATTACCGATGCTTGGATAAAGGACCGGGGCCTCGCGCCGGACGAATCCACGCGAGTAATACTGCGTAAGCGCGTCGGCGCCTGCATTCAGACAATCAAGAAAGATGGAGTTATTGAGGAAGTCGGCAGCGACGGCGAGTATAAGTTGTGGAAAATCAACGGCTAAAGGTCTTTACTGACCGGCCGAACCGGACTCATTAGTTATTATGCAAAACACATCGCACGCCGTCATGTCGCAACGGATCGAAGCAAAAGAAAGCCTCGATAATTTCCCAACGCCGCCTTGGGCGACGCGCGCATTGATCGAGCACGTCATCAAATCGGATGTTTCAAAAAGCACGTGCTTAGAACCGGCGTGTGGTGCTGGGCATATGTCGAAAGTGCTCGAAGAATATTTTGCGAACGTGGAATCTTCAGATGCGTATCCGTACGGATACGGACAGGAAAAAGATTTTTTGACAGGCAACTTTGAGCCCAAAAGCGTAGATTGGGTGATTACCAATCCACCCTTTAGGCTCGCGGAAGAATTTGTCTTAAAAGGCGTTAAACTTGCCCGCGAAGGCGTTTGCATGCTGACCAGAACCGTATTCATTGAAAGCATCGGGCGCTATTCTAGGCTATTTAGCAAAAACAAGCCTCAGTATTTTGCGCAGTTCACGGAGCGAGTTCCAATGGTCAAAGGCCGTTTAGATCGAAAAGCTTCGACAGCAACCGGTTACTGTTGGATTGTTTGGGATGCGAAAACGTCCCGACGGTCAACGGAGGTTGTCTGGATTCCTCCGTGTAGGAAGGCTTTAGAGCGAGAAAGCGATTACGACGAAGTATTTTCAAGCGAATATAGGGCTTCCGCATAGCGTAAATCTTTTGCAATCTAATCGCTTCCTAGTGGCCGAAAGGCCAATTGAGGGCGACGATGGATTATTTTGAACGCGTGATGCCGGTGGTTGATAAAACCATTGCTGGGCTTGCAAAGAGAAAATTCAGAGACGACCCAATTGTTGGAAAGCTGTTATCAGCGCAAACCAGCATAATTAGCTCAGCATACAAACGACATGGCACCATAATTGAGGCGGCATTTGTTGAAGCGCTGCGGGATAGCAACCGTTATGAAGTGTGGGGTGAATCCAAATTCAAAGTTTCGCAAGCTGCCGAAGCGGTTTTGGGCAATTTGTCCGACGACGAATATCCAAATGCATCACTACCTTATGGTGATGCTGTCCGAACAGTACAGATTGATCTTATTACGTATGACCATACTGAAAAAATTATCGGTGCATATGAGATAAAACGCGGGAACGGCTTGCACGACGCGGGAAAACAAAGGTCAATGAAGCGCGACCTACAAGCAACGCAGATACTTTTAAAGAGCTACGGTGAAACTTTTGCCAATAAAGAAGTAGCGACGGCGCGATCACATATCGTTTTTTATTACGGGCTTCGCTCAATCCCAAAACCGTTTTCACTTACCGGCGAAGAGCTTGACGACCACTTCGGATTTCCAGTTTTTGGAAAAATTGAGCGTGTAAATGAATATTTCAAAGGCCGTCTTTTCCAAATCTTACGGGATTTAGAAAATCAGCAGGAAAATCGACGGATTTAATAGGCCCACTATGGGGATAAAATATGCTTGCGCGCACCAGTCAGCAAGCATATTGCTTGCAAGAAGCGATTAGCAAGCAGGCCGATAATGTCACATAGTGCACAATCAAAAGGCGGCAAAGCACGTGCCGAAAATCTGACACCAGAACGACGGCGGGAGATTGCTCGCAAGGCCGCCGCCTCGCGTTGGGACAAGGATCTACCAGAGGCGATCCTTGAGGGATCTATTCCGTTAGGCGACTCGGAAATTGCGTGCGCTATCGTAGGCACTGACACGCGGATTATCGCTCAAGCGAGCTTTTTGAGGTCACTGGGCAGGGCGCGGTCTCCCAAGGCAGGCACAGGGGTTCTATCGACGGTCGACGAACCGCCATTCTTCCTCGCTTCAAAAGCGTTTTCTCCGTTTATAGATCAAGACTTATTGATGTCGACGAAACCGATCTTGTACCGAACTTCCTCGGGCGGCAAAGGGATCGGCTATGATGCTCGCGCCCTGCCTAGCGTAGCTGAGGTCTACCTACGGTTTCGAGATTACCACCTGAAAGCGAACGGCTCTGTACCCGCTCGCTATGAGCGAATGGTGCAGGCCGCGGATTTGGTCGTGCGCAGCCTCGCGCAGGTCGGCATTATTGCTCTCGTTGATGAGGCAACTGGCTATCAAGACGTTCGTGCAAAGGACGCTCTGGCCAAGATTCTGCAGCACTATCTTGCCGAAGAAAGACAAAAGTGGGCTCCTACGTTCCCGCTTGATTTCTACAAGGAAATCTACCGTCTGCGCGGATGGGAATGGAAACCGTGGACAACAAAGAAGCCACAAGTAATCGCTCACTGGACGAATGATTTCGTATATGACCGTCTCGCACCCGGCATCACGGAAGAGCTGCGAACAAAGAATCCGACAACGAGGTCAGGCCAGCGGGCCGCTAAGCACCATCAATGGTTCAACCCGCAAAACGGCCATCCAGCGCTACGGGAACATATCGCTGGTGTGATCGCCTTGATGAAGGGGGCCGAAAATTGGGACAGCTTCAGGCGTACGCTTGATCGCGTTTTTACAAGATACAATGAGACGCTCGAATTTGCTTTCACAACCGACGGCACAGACCAACAGACAAAAGAAAACCCTCAGGAGCTGCACTCTTGAGGGCTTCAGGGCCTAGGAAGGTCGTACCCTGCCTAGGTTCTCAGCCGGGTAGCCGGTCAATCCGCGGAGGCCGGGGCGGAGAAATCCGCTCCGGTTCCGCTTACCTTATGGCGCTGTTCTGTGATCGCGACAAGGGCCGGCGGGGGTGGGTGAAAAATGATATGAAATGCAACCACACGAACTGCTCAGTTTTCACTATATAGTTGATTTCAAAGCAAAATTACTAAAACCAACCATATGTGGTATAAGAATAAGCCGCAATATCGGTGTAATAACATCACATTTTCGCCTGTTTGGCTTGAGAATTGTACGTTGCACCGAGCGTTGTGTTGACGATTTAGGACTGTCCCTTATATCCTATGCGACGCGCGGAAGTAACGATCCCGTTAACCTATTGTAAATCAACGGGAATTTACTATATATACCGTGAGAATGAGTAATCAGGAGGCCAGACCAATGAATTTCTGCAATACGAATGGGGGACTATCGGTCTCAACTGAAGAAATCTGACTGTCCTAGCTAGACATATCAGACGAAAATAAAGAAAACCCCCGACTGACCTATGTCGGGGGTTTTTTTTGATTAGATACATCGTTCAATTCGTCTCAGCGCTCCTGGCCGTCGCGTCGGCCTACCAGTTTTTTAAGCCGGTATTATCTGATGGCCGGTCATTCACCGAGCGCGCAATTTCGCTGATCGACCTTAGTCGTCCTTTCGATCAACTCGCATATGATTGGGCATTGATCGCCGTTATCGCGATGTCAATAAATGTCGCGTTGGTGAGCTGGCGATTTCGCAAGCGACCGTTCACGAGCCTACATACCGATTTGACAATTACAGTTCTGGATGAGTACGGCGCAACCGCGAAAGTCGAACGGGACCAGCTTTTACGCGTCAATCAGCCCGGTGTGACCGCCTACAGATCAAATAGCTCGGCGAACGCGCCAAATGGAAAAATTTGTTTTGACAAAATTTCTTGCTCCGCAAAAGGACCATCCTATCAAGACGGAAACAAGTTCCTTGTAAATGGGACAGACAAAGGGGTTGAGATATTTCAGAGATTTGGAAAACCTTTACCCTACAATCCGTTTTTCCCTCTGATTCCAAAATTCTTACTAAAAATTCTTGGCACAGATCATAACTACCTAATCAATCACAATATTATCCGTCGTTATCAATCAATTGAATATGATAACGAATATGACATTGAGGAGCCTGAATTTAATCTAACGATTGTGCGCACCCCACATGAATCAATAAATGTAAAGATGGTTTTCCTGAATGGATCTGAGCCGTTAGATGTGAAGGGATTCTTCATACAGGGGATGGGCGTTAAAGATCTTGATATTAGGAAGGATCCTGCAGAATCCGCATCTAGGAGCGCGATTGTTTATTCTGTGAAGCTGCGTATGAAAACGGCGACACGTGTGTGGATTATTTGGAAGAACAAAGACCCCCAGCAGCTAACCTTGGGTCTTAAGCCGTCTGTCTTTCCTTAGGTTTGCTTTATCGGCACCAATATCCACACCAATTCACCGATTTCGGCGCAATCGCCGCGGCGCTCACTATCATCGTGAATTGGTTGCCATTAGGTTGGCGACGTGCATCCTCGCGCCATGCCATCTCGGTTGCGTAGGCGGCAAGGTGCTTTCCAGCGATATGATGGTGCGTTCCGATTTCAGCGCGACGCAGGCGTGAAAAGAAGCTTTCCGCCTGATTGGTATTCGTCTCGCCCGAATATTCTTCCTTGTGATTGACGCGCTTTATCGGAAAGTGAGCGGCGAGCTTGTCCCAATGGGAAGCCTCATCGGCGTGGATCGTAGCGCCGGCAGCAACGTTTGCGCGAGCGACCGCAACGCCTTCGGCTTCGTTGGCGCCGACATGCGTGACGGTGCGCCCGCCGCGTTCACGGGCGGCGATCACAACTTGGCGCTTGCCTGACTGATGGATTTTGCGGCGGCGATCCTTGCGATCTTTGCGGACGTTTGCCGGTTTCACATAGCCGCCAAAGTAAGCGCCATCGACTTCAACGTCGCCTTGTAAAGCGCCTTCCTGACGGGCCAGCGCTATTGCTTCGCGCATCTTGTGGCAGAGAACGAAAGCGCAATTGTAGCTGACGCCAAGGTCGCGGCTCAGTTGTAGAGCGGAGATGCCTTTTGCGCCGTTCGTGAATATCGCAATGGCGCCAAGAATGTCGCGCAGGGCCAGTTTGCGGCCATGGAAAATTGTTCCCGACGTGATGCTGAATTGCTTTTTGCAGCCCTTGCATTTCCAGACCGGGCGGGATTTCAGGTTGTAATGCTCTAGGCAGCCGCATTCGGGGCAAATAGGCTCGCCGTCCGTCGCCACCCAGCGGATCGACCGGAAAGCATTCTCCGCCGCTTTGTCCGTCATGCGCAGGACTTTTACGAGGGAAAGCGTTTTTGCTTCGGAGGAGAGTAGGAAATGCTGGGCCATGTATAATCACCTTATATGGTGATTTATATATGTGACTAGAACCCAGCGGCGTCAAGTGCTATATTCACCAAAACAGGTGATTTTCATGCCAGCCGCCACAAAAGCACAAAAGAGCAAGCCGCCCAAGCCTAAGGTCCGCAAGGATAACCCCATAAATGCGGAATACGAGACGCAAGCAAAGGCGCTCGTGAAATACGCCATGTCCTTGAGGAATGCCGACTATGGCGCTCTGGCGGCAAACCTGAACGCCCTAGGGGTCGAAATTAGTGAGCGGGGGCTGGAAAACAAAATAAGTCGTGGCGGCTTCAGCGGGGCCTTTCTGCTTCAATGTATTGAGGCCCTTGAACTGAATTTGACACCAAACAAGCGATGACCGGCCAAACGGCCCTAACCCAACTTTTAAGCCGCTTACCAATCCCTACGCGCGTGAAATATCGCCGCCGGATTGAAGCCCTGACCAATCAATGGGCGCGTCGTTTGGACCTGAAGTATGGCCGTGGCGCCACGTCAGTAGTTAAGCGGTTGATGGTCAATTCCGCCCGCCGCGGCGATCATTTCCGAAACCATCTTTGGGCACGGATATACCGATCCCTGAATGAATGACGCCGCCCCGTCGAAACGAGGCGGCGCTGATGTATGAGCCCACACCTTACAGCGGTGAAGACACCCTATTAAAACATGTTCGATTTTTAAATATAGGGCTTGACTTCACTCATCATATATGGTGAGTTTGCGTAGTAATGCCGGAAAATTCCGGCAGCTCATCGAGAAAAAGGACGCCGTGATGGGCAAGGGAGGCCTCGCCCGGCCGGGCCCGCATGCCGCCGCCGACCATCGCCGCCATGGAGGCGGAATGATGCGGCGCGCGAAAGGGTCTCGCGCGCGTCAGGCGGCCGCCTTCCAGCAGTCCGGCAAGTGACTGAACCATGGAAATTTCAAGCATCTCGGGCGGTGAAAGCGGCGGCAGCAAACCGGGCAGGCGTGCGGCCAGCATCGATTTGCCGGCGCCGGGCGGCCCTACCATCAGAAGATTGTGCCCCCCGGCGGCGGCAATTTCGAGGGCGCGTTTGGCGGTTTCCTGACCTTTGACGTCGATTATATCGGGCGCCGCGGCGGCCTCCGCCAACGTACCGGGCAGCGGCGGCGTCAGCGCCTGGGCGCCTTTAAAATGATTGACCAGTTGAATGAGCGATCGTGGCGCAAGGATCTCCGCATCGCCCCCGGCCCATGCGGCCTCCGGGCCGCTCGCCGCCGGGCAGATCAACCCAAGGCCCAATGCGTTTGCAGCAACGGCAGCCGGGAGGGCGCCAGCGACCTGCGCGATATCGCCGCTGAGGCCGAGCTCTCCCATGACAGCGAAACCGGCGGCGCAGTCATGCGGCGCGGCGCCCATCTCGATCAGCACCGCCAGCGCAATCGCCAGATCATAGTGGCTCCCCTCTTTGGGAAGGTCGGCCGGCGCGAGATTGACGGTGATCCGTTTTGCCGGAAGACCGAGACCGACAGCGCATAAGGCGCCGCGCACGCGTTCTTTCGCCTCCGAAACCGCCTTGTCAGC
>JAJFFU010000240.1 GCA_021776465.1 Parvularculaceae bacterium | reverse complement strand
GGCGCTAATTGGAAAAATTTCGAAAATTTATTGACCTGCGACGGAATCTGGTGCCAGTATCGTTGTTATTGGCTCACGATAGCGGCGGTTTTCCTAGCTATTGAGGGCGTTTAGTCGACGGGAAGGCAGCGATCATGGCGACGTCTGGAATAAAAGTGGCAAAAATATCGAAAAAATTGAGCGCCAAGCGCAGCGTCTTGCTGTCAACGGCATGTTTGACAGCAATGGCGGGACTAAGTTCGGCTTTTGCGCAGGACACAGAAGACTCTGACAAGATTGTTGTTCTGGGCACGAAAATCCGCGGCGCCGAGGTTGTCGGCAGCGCGGTTCAGACCATCGACAGTGAAGCATTGGCCGAGAGCGGCAAGACGGGAATTGGCGACTTTCTTCGTGAATTACCGATTAACTTTGCCGGCGGCGTCGGCTTGTCCGACAATACCCAGAGCGGGCAAGACGCAGGCTCAGCCGGCGCGAACCTGACGGGCGGCCAAGGTGTAAACCTCCGCGGCCTCGGCGCGCTATCAACATTGGTGTTGGTCAATGACCGACGCGTAGCCGCGTCAGGCCAGTTTGGCGATTTCGTTGATGTTTCCAACATCCCCTCATCGGCCATTGAGCGCGTTGAAATCCTTCAGGATGGCGCATCGGCGCTTTACGGCTCTGACGCTGTCGGCGGCGTCGTCAACTTTGTGATGAAGCGAAGAATTGATCGGCCGATCACGACGCTGAAAGTCGGTACAGCGACTGAAGGCGGCGGCGATGAACTGTATGGCGCGCAGCTGATCCCTTTCAACTGGGATTCCGGCAACATTCTCATTGGCGGCGAATACCACAAACGCGACAACGTCGCACAAACAGATCGCGACCCTTACTCCAACGGCAGTGACTTTTCGTCATTGGGCGGCGTGAACTGGCGTCAATTTAACGGGCGTTTTTCCTCCACCCCCAATATTTATCTCGGCGGCGCCGGTAGTGAGGCCGGATCTGCGGCCGTCGGCGCAACCGTGCCTGCGGGTTCGAATGCATCTTTAACAAACGGGGACTTGATCCCCGTTGCTGACGGCATCGGCAATACTGTGAATGTCTATGATGCAGTAGACCTTATTCCCGACACAGAGCGATATGCGATCTTCGCGTCTTTCGATCAGGAACTCTCACCGGGTTTTGAAATCTTCGCCGACGCGCGCTATTCGCATCGCGAAAATGTCTACAACAACGGCTATGGAACAGTGTTGAGCGCGACGCTCACACCAGCCAGCCCGTTCTATATTGCCGGTATTGATCCGTCGCTGACGGACGCCATGGGTAATATCGGGTTTGGATACGTCTTCGACGATCAACCAAACACGCGCAGAGGCGTTGTTGAAAGCATCAATGCAACTGCCGGCCTCCGGGTCGATTTATTCTCCGATTGGCAGTTCCAGAGCGCCTTCACCTACTCAATCGAAGATCAGAATCGATTGGAAACGAAACCACGCGCGGTCGCCGTTTCCAGCCTGAACTATCTGGACTGCGCTCTTGGCAGCGCTAACCCTTCTTGCGCCGGCGCGGGCGCGACGCCTTTCAATCCGTTCTCCACCGACCCGCTTTCGCAAGCGCAACTCGATGAGTATTACGGCTTTGAAAGCCTCGACTTCAATTCCGACCTTTGGCAGGTCACCGGCCAGATCGACGGTACATTGTTCACGCTTCCGGCTGGCGATCTGAAAGTCGCGATCGGCGGCGAATTCCGGCACGAGGCGATGGATGGCTTCCTCAGTGAAAACACGATCACTGTCGCCGGCAATGAAGGCGCCTACACATTAACGGCCCGCGATGCGGTTGCGGTGTATGGCGAAATGTTGATCCCGCTGCATGAGATGCTCGATGTCAGCGTTGCAGGCCGGTATGAAAGTTTCAACGCCGATTACGGCAGCGAATATGACGATTTCAATCCCAAGGTTGGCGTCAACTTCCGCCCGGTCGAAGGTCTTAAAATCCGCGGCTCCTGGGGAACGTCATTCCACGCACCGCCCATGCGTTTCGAAAATGACGATCCGCAACCGGTTCCCGGCGGCAACGCAGCGTTCATTTTGCCTTCGTCCCGCTTCGGTCCTTGCGACTCGACGCTCGTGACCTTTAACGGTCTCGTTGGAACACCAGGCATGGCCGGCGAACAATGTTCATTCTCGCTGATCATCAATTCCGGCGGCGCCGGCGCTGGCGTCTTGAGACCAGAGCAGGCAACAACGTGGACAGTCGGATTTGACTACGCGCCGCCAAGCATTCCTGGGCTCAATGTCAACTTCGGTTACTTCAACATTGAAGTCACCGACCGCATTCAGCGTATCCAGTCGGGCACACTGAACGGCATACTCGCGGAATATTTCGCCACGAATGGCGGCGGCGCCTTCGTCAGCGCCCTCACCGTTCCAACGGTCGCGCAAGCGCAAGCCGTTATCGACAGCGCGAAATTCCTCGGAACATTCGGTCCGCCGATTGCGAACAGTGCGGCCGATATTCAGCTGATCGTCAATGCGACCCAGCTTAACATCGCCGCGCTGAAAGAATCCGGCATTGATTTCGGCGTCAGCTATGACTTCGAAGCAGGCGACAATTTCGATCTCGGCTTCTTCACATACGGCACCTATCTATTGAACTACGAAACACAAGCTGCACCAGGACTGGATTTTATAGATCAGCTTGGCCAGTACAGCTCGTTTGGTTCTCCGGTTGGGTTCCGATCGAAGCAAGGCGTGCGAGCTTCGTCCGGCGCGCTGAGCGGCGTTGTCACGATGAACTATGTTGACAGCTATGAGTGCGCGGTCGGCAGTTGTTATGTGCCCGCTGCCGGAACAGGAGCCCCCGTGCTCAACACGGCGCCCGTGCCGATCGACTCCTGGATTACGTTTGACATCAATATCGGGCTCGATCTGTCAGGGCTTGACGATAACTTCGTGACGAGAGGTACGCGGTTGAGCTTATCCGTGAATAACCTGTTCAATCAGGATCCGCCTTTTGTTGATGCGGGTAATCCCGGTTCTCCGATTGCGCCGGCATACGATCCGAACAACCACACGATCATTGGGCGGACGATAGGCCTGACGATCAACAAAGAGTGGTAAGGTTCCTCCCTGAGCATATCCAACCGCGAGATCAGATTTAACTCGCCAAGGAAATGATCAAGACCAGAAGACCCGCCACGAAAGTGGCGGGTTTTTTCTTGTCCGGAATTCGCAATTGCGCACGCTTGACAATGTGCAGGCGGCGCTCGATTATAATTTCGAAATTCCGAGACAATACGCTACTTTTTTGTGTTGATTACTCGGTTGCTCGCAAATTTTCGCCTCGATTGCACGCGCCGTCGCCTTCGCGATGTTTTTTCCGACCAGATCCGATTGCGAGCACGTCAATCAATTACGGCCAAAAGGAAGAACAAAATGCGCTTTACAAAACGAGCCCTGCTCACAACGCTGATCGTATCTGTTTCCACGCAAGTCAGTGCGCATGTCACTTTTGATGCGCCCTCTGCGAAGGCGGGTCAGTTTCACGTCGCTGGGCTGCGCATATTTCATGGTTGCGATGGGTCACCGACCATCAAGGTTACGATGGAAATTCCCGACGGCGTCACCCGCGTAAAGCCGCGCGCGGCGGCGGGATGGACAGCGTCGGTCGCGATGAAAAAACTCGAGACGCCGCTTATGCTGCACGGAGAAGAAATCTCAGAAACCGTCGGGGCCGTTACGTGGGAAGGCGGAAGTCTGCCTGATGCGGCGTATGAGCAATTTGACGTTCACATGATGATGCCGGACGCACCCGGAACTGCGCTTGGCTTTCCCGTGCATCAAACCTGCGATGTGGGGAGCCTGGATTGGGATGAAACAGCGCAGGACATTGAGGCGTTTCAGTCTTTAACCCACCCAACGCCGTTCATCATGCTTGACGGCGGTTCGTCTGGCGAGCACCCGAACCACTAGCGGTAAACAGCGGCCACTTTGCTGGAATTGAACAAATAAGTTTCGGCAAAGTCAGACCACGTGACTTTGCGGTCAAGCGCACTCATGGCGCCCATTAACGCCATCCAGTTCAACATTTCCTGATTGCCGCTATCGGTGATGTCGGATAGCGGTTTGGACTTCCAACAATCATAGTCATTGCCAACGAGCGCGTCATACATGGCCCTGTCGAATTCTACGTCCGGCGTCATGCGATACGTCTTGTCGCATAAAAATGCGTGCGACCAGCTCGATGAGGCGATCAACGCCACGCGATATGGGCTCTCGGCGCAAATTCGCGCCACTGCTGCGCCCATGTCGAAGCAGCGTTTCGGCGACGGCGATTGCGGATCCATCGGGCGCTCGACATCCGCCAAACTGCTCAGGAAGCCGCGATAACTGATGACCCGCGAACCATAACAATTGATCGGGATCGGAATGATCGGATAAGGAAAACCCTTCCTGTCAAAATCCAGATACAAAATTGCGTTTAAAAATGCGTGCGCGATGCCCGGATGATGTAGCGGCTTGTATGCATAGGACATATCGAATTCGGATTCGATGAGCTTACCGGCCAGTTCTTTGGCGAAATCGGCCTGAAATTTAATCTCCAACTCGAAGTCTTTCGGCTCATTCCAATAGTTTGGCTTACCGACCATGTCGCCTGAATCTTGCATTTGCGACCAGGGGCGCACCTTCAGATCGTCATATGCGAGGATACTGAACGGTGGAACTATATCTTCGCGAAAGTTCTCGTACTGATCATCGCCCCAGATAATACAAAAATCCGGATTGAACGTTCTTATTTCTTCCATGCACCGGCGAAACCCAACAAGCATTTGCTCGCGGTGCCGGGCGGCGCCAGCCGCGCCACCGTCCTCGCCCATCTCGTTGCGGACTTCCTGAGGCCAGTTTGCCGGTTCCCGAAGATGTTCTGGCAAGGCCGGGTCTTTAAGACGATAACGGAATATGTCGGCCATATTCGCGTCGGTCCCGCTGAAAGGCGGATAGTGTGAAACACCGATGCCAAGAATATCAGCCATTATCTAACGATCCTGTCCTCGCATTGACGCCCACACGCTAGCACACATCGCCTGCTAGAAATGGGAGGCGTCTACGGCGTCGTCGGCTCCATCGTAATCGCGGGATTGCCGTCAAAGAAATCAAACGGGCGCAGCGTCACATCGTGCCAGAGAACAGGCATGACGGGCCAGTCTTCCGCCCGCACCACATGATGCATGCCTATTGTGTACCAGGCGACAATATCGGTTGCTGCGATATCGTCTTCTTTCGACCATGCGGGAAGTCCCTGCCCCGGTTCGCTAAGGGTTGGGTAGTCGCCAGCGGCAAAACGCTCTTTGGCGTCGTATGCTGTGACCCACAACGGATGATCGATGAAGCCAGTACGCAGGCGCGGATAGTCGTCTTCTGACATGAGCGTCGGCGCCGTCATGCCGGGCATGATTTGATAGCTGGTCGGATACCCGACGCCATTTCGCTTTTCCGCGGACGCCACACGCCACAGACTTGGTTTCGAATGGCCGCCGCCAAGGCGCGCTTCATCTTCATTGCCGAGCACGGAATCTTCAAAGACCCAGATGCTTTTCCGCGGGCTGCTTTCGGGCAGGCGTTTTTGCACCAGTTTGCCAAGACGAAAATCGTTCTTGGCGCCGTCAACATCCAGATCGAGTCTAAAGCTGAAATAATGACTATGGTTGATGGCGACGACGTGATCATCCACGAAGCGACCATAGGCGTCAGCTCTTTCGTCGGCAGCCGACTTCGAGAGCGCGTTTTTCTCAACGCTGTTTTTAATGGCGACGACGCCGGTAGCGCCAAGTCTGACCTTGATCTGACCGTCCGGGCTGAATTCCCAATCAACGACGTAATCATAGTTTCCAAGCCGGGCCGCCATGCGCGCAACCAGTGTCCTGTCCTGCCGGCCTTGAACGTCGTGCAACCAGGATGGATCCCCTGATGCCCGTTCGAACATGCAGATGACGTTGTTTTTGGTCTGAGGCTGCCCGCGATCCGTTACGATGAGCGCATCGACGAATTTCGCATGCGCGGGACAGTGCACGCCTTTTGTCAGCGGATCAGACAGTCCGCCCGCGGAATATTCCCCTGCGTCAATCGGATTGCGCAAATACCAGTCACCATATGGTGCCATGTACGGAACACTGATTTCTGAAAGATATCCCTGATATAAAACCGGTCGGCGATTGTCGCCATCGCCCCAGCTTGCTTCGGAAATCACAATGCCGACGCGCTGATCAGATTGAATGTGGAAACGCCATTTGTCCCATGTGACGATATTGCCGTCAAACGAAAATGAGGCGCCCTCATCCTGCGTGACGTTCAAGGGTGTATTAAAACGTCGCCCTTCATTAACAGACGCGAAATCATACTCAGCAATCGTTTTCACTGCGGGCACGACTTCATAGTCATCGATCTCGATGATTTCGCCAGTGTTCATATCGGCGAACACCAGCAATCCCTCAACACGGCGAGGGAACGTATTCATCAAAGGGCCGTCCGGATAACAGCGCACGACGCCAATTCGTTTGCCGGCAAACCGCTCTTCGCCAAAATTACCCGGCGGCAATGTGATGCATTTCATAAATTCCGGCCGGGTATATCCGCGCCTGGCCAACGCAGCGCGAAATTCCGGATGCGCTTTAACAATCGCAGGAATTCGTCCGAAATATTCTTCGACCAGCCAGGGTGGTTGCACGCCTTCTTTCTCAGTCCAGGAGACCAGTTTTCCAGTGTCTACATTGACGACACCTTCAAAAGCCTTCGGCCCCTGCTTGATCATGATTTCCGCGAGACGAGGCCCGCGCGCGCCGGATTTCCAGGCTTTCGATTTGTCAGGCGGCAAAATCGAGAGGCGTCCAAAGCGAGTGTCGCCGTCAAGCTTGCCAGCGTCGCCGAGCGTTTCAATTACGCGCCAATGCTCGTCCGCAGAAAGTTGATCGAACGGCGATACCGCCAGTGCAGCAGAACCGAAACATAGCGCCGCGCTAACGACTATCGAAGCGGCTTGCAGTTTGACGGAGCCGAAACGCATAATGAAACCTCTATTTGCGCAATTGAAACGAGACGATTGAGTTATTCGCAAGCCGCCGGATATTCTTGCAGTTTTGCAAATGTGTTTTCAAAGCCATCGACCGCGCGTTGGTCAAACTCTTTACCGGCGATGCTTGCATACATGCCGACGATGAGCCCGCCGTCTTTATTGTACAACGAAACCATACGCGTCACTGCGTCGCGTCCGTGCAACTCAGCGGCGTAAACAGCGTTCACACGTTCGAGAAGCACATGTCCGTGAACGCCGCGACCTTCATCGGCATAGATATCGATGAAACCACTATCGTCCAGCGGCTGCATTACTGGCACAAGGCTCGGAAAATCGGCTACGTGATCGCCGCCCATCGTGAAGATGACATGCGTGAACGTTTCGCCGCCCCATTCATCAACGCTCGCCCATATTTCCTTCACTCGCTCCGGCGTCATGTCGACGCCGTATGCCCGCACTGTGTCAGGCAAACCACTAACTACGGTTTGTTCCGGCATTTCGAGATTTCGAGCGTAAATCACCGTCGGTGCGCCTTCACGCGCGTTAACCGCCTCGGCAATTTTCAACTTCTGCACATCCGTCGCACAGTATGTCGCTGTCGGCTGTGCAAGCGCGGCGGGCGATAGCGCTGTCGCCAGCAGAAAAAGAGACACGGCGTAATTATTGTACGTTTTATACATGGCTCAGCCCTCTATGCTTTCTGCTTCGCAAGCGCGCGGCAACGAAGCCAGCAAGGCCCACGTGCCATTAAAACCTGCGACCGCGTCCGCATTTTCCGGCTTACCGCCTGAGCTTGCATAGACGCCGATGATGAGCCGTCCGTCGGAATCATAAAGATTGACAGAACGTCCCGCCGTTCCATCGGGCGCGGGAACATTTGCCGCGTAAATCAAATTTACATCGTCCGGATTTATGTGGATATGCACGCCGTCGCCATTGTCCGCATAGACATCGTAAAACCCCGGATTGTGTTTGGCTTGAGTGACCGGAACCTTGCTTGGAAAATCGAAGGGGTGCCAGCCGTCAATGGAAACGACGACGCGCACTGGCGTGTCGGCGCCCCAATCGTCAATTGTTCGCCAAACGTCCGCCAGTCTTTCCGGCGAACCGTCGATGCCGATCGCAAGGTCAGCGGAAAGTCCCGACGCGATTTTCGATTCCGGCAAATCCAATTTGCGACCGGGGATCGGCAGCGGCGCGCCAGGCCGCGTTTCGGTGTAAAATTTTCGAACCAGCGCGGCCTCGTCTGCCGTTGCGCAAAGGGATTTTACCCCAGCCGGCGCGCCAGAGACATCTGCGTTTAAGGCTTCAATTTCAGCCTCAACCGCGCTCTGCGCCTCATCGACCGGCGCTTGCGAGCAGCCGGCGCAAACAAGCGCAAATGCGGCTGCCCCGGCCAAGTATTGCGGCGCGCAGAGCGGCCGTTGTGGCGTGACATTAGACATGGATCAGTGGCCTCATCGTTGTTCCGCCCGGAAAGGGCTGTCGCTAGTATTTCAAAATTTCGAAATTTTTGCAAGCCATCGATTCCGCCCGTTACTCGCAACCTCGACATCGCCCGACAAAAATCGGCCCGCTTATGCGGCCTTGCGAGCGAACTTGCCTCTCAAAATCAAGAGGACAAGCACGGACACCACCGTCGGCACAGCGGCGGCAGCGAATAGCGCTTGCATTGACCAGGACGCATTTAGCAGCACGCCGCCCAACATTGGTCCGACAATCGAACCGATGCGCCCGACAGCGAGCGCCGAGCCAATGCCCGTCGATCGCATGCGGCTTGGGTAAAGCGACGCGGCAGCAGCATTCATGGCCGTCTGCCCGCCGATCACGAAAAAGCCTGCAGCGAACACTGCCGCCATCAACAGCGCCGTTGAGAAACCCAGCAATCCGATCGACAGAATAAATCCCCCGGCCAAGGCGTAAGCGACCGCCAAAACGGTGAAGGGGTTCATTTTGTCAATAAACCGTCCGAGTAAAATTCCGCCCGCCATTCCGCCGACATTAAGGAATACCGCGGAGACAATAGACCGAGCGATTGAATGGCCAGCATTGTTCAACACCAGCGGAAGCCAGCTCATCAGAAAATAGATCATTAGGAGGCTGACAAAATAGGCGACCCAAAGTAAAAGTGTCGTCGTCGCCCTCCCCTCGGAAAAAATTTCTACCAGCGAAAATTTATTTTCCACCTTTTCCGTGCGCGTGAATTCCGAATCTGCATTAGCGCCGGAACGCGGCGCCACCCGGTTTAAAGCTCTTGCGATCACGCGTCCTGCGGCTTTGCTATCTACAAGATGCAGCACGGATTCCGGTAAGCGCCACAGCACGACGAAAAAGAACAAAAGCGGCGCTAAACCGCCAAAAATGAACACTGACTCCCATCCGTAAGCGGGGATAAGCTGACTGCTGATTAAGCCGCCAATTGCAGCGCCGAGCGGGAATCCGCCAAACATCACGGTGATCATGGTCGCGCGTGCGCGCGCCGGGGCGTATTCCGACGTGAGCGCGATAATATTGGGCGTGGCGCCGCCAAGCCCAATCCCCGCGACAAATCTCAGCAAAAGCAGTGTCTGAAGATCCGGCGCATATGCCGTGGCCAGCGTCAAAGCACCAAAGATCACCATACAAATCAAAATGACTGGCCGCCGGCCGATTTTGTCTGACACCGGGCCGAACAAAAACTGACCGGCCATGATGCCGAGCAACCCTGCGGCGAAAACCGGGCCAAAAAGCCCTGCAGCGACGTCCCATTCATTTGCAAGCACAGGCGCGACAAACGCAATGCATTGGGTGTCGAATCCATCGAGCATCGCAATGAATCCGCACAATAAAATCAGCTCAACATGAAACCGCCCGAGCGGCGCCGAATCGATCGCATCATCAACATTTACATTTTCATTTTGCGCAGCCATTGCTTTCCTTCCGTCGGGACGAACGTTCATCATTTTCTGTCCGTGCCCACATTCTCAAGTTTCTTACTAATCTAAATTGTCCAGCTGACTGGCATTGCTTCACTGATCGCTCGCCGCCCTCAATGCCGGTTTGTGCAATCGGAAATTCTCCCGCTCTTGACCCGAACCCACCATTTCGGCGCCTGCCCTGAACCGAACGCCGGCGAAGGGTCGTAATTTTTTCGATATTTTTGCCATCAATAGCACTCGCTTACCAGAAAAAAGCGCTGGATCTTGCAATAATTTCGAAAATCTTTGACTCAGCCGAGCTAGCCTCGCTATATTGATAACCATTCTCAGCCGCCAGAAGCGGCCAGACAACCCGGGAGCGTGTTCGCCATGAAAAAAAGTTGGACCGTAAAGAGCAACACACTCGTAGTCCTTTTAGTGGCATATATCGGTGCGCTTGCCGCGCCAGCGCTCGCCGGCACGTCTGACGCGCAGGCGGAAGCACGCCGTCACACTGGCGACAAATCGATTAACACCGTCACCTTCCGCAGCATGGATAGTTTTTACCCCAGCGAATGGGTGTCTCCCGGTCGCAAGACCTGGAAACTCGGCGAGACGCCCATGGCGCTCAATCCCACGGTGCAAGTCGGCGAGGAATTACTCACTTTCGACCAAGCGCTGGATCGCACCTACACAAACGCGCTCCTGGTCATCAAGGACGGAAAAGTCGTCTACGAACTATATCGCAATGGCTCGGACGAAAATGATCAATTCATGTCCTGGTCTATCGCCAAATCAGTAACATCAATGCTGTTTGGGGCTGCGTTGGATCGCGGTCTGATCAATAGTATCGAAGACCCCGTTGACGAATACCTCCCCGCTTTAAAGGGCACTGCTTATGAGGGCGTTGCGCTGCGTCATTTGTTGATGATGCGGGACGGCACGAGCTATGTCGAGCAAGGCCCGGGAGGCGCGTCAGACCTTGAGCCGATCCGTGAGCGCGCCATGCATTTAAACCAGCGCCGCTTTACCGATATTGCGGATTTGGGCTTCACGAGAACAACTGAGCCGGGCGATGTATTCAATTATTCAACGTTGACGGCGACCCTGCTCGGCCGCGTCGTCGAAGAAGCGACCGGCCTCACCTTGGCTGAAGCGACGCAGCAATATCTGTGGCGTCCCGCTGGCATGGAATCGCCCGCATTTTGGCTGTTGGATGGCGAACTCCCTGTAGGTCGCGCAGTCGGCGGCGGCGCCTTCAACGCAACGGCGCGGGACTTCGGCAGGATAGGAATGTTGATGTTGAACGACGGGCGCGCCCGGCGGAAACAAGTGCTGTCCGAGGATTGGGTGCGTGAATCGACGGTCTACCAGGGTGACGCGCCAGTCATAAAAGGCGCGCCGCGCGGGTATCAATATCAATGGTGGACACTGTTTGGAACGGAGCTTTTTGAAGCGATCGGTATTTACGGCCAGTTCCTTTCGGTCGACCCGGCGTCCAACACCGTAATAGTGAAAATGAGCCACTGGCCTGAAAAAGGCGGGCGCCAGTACAACATGGATACGATTGCGTTGTTTCGTGCAATTCGCGCCGAGCTTGACGAACAGGAATAAACCTAGCGGTCCAGCTTTACCGAAAGAACAATCATTGAGGTTGTTCTTTCCACGCCCTCCATATCTCCGATCGCATCCAGCGCCTCGTCGACTTCCGATACGTTGGGCGCGGCGATTTCTGCGAACAGATCATAAGGTCCGTTTACGGAAAAAACTCTCCGCACTTCCTGTCGCTTTTTCAATGCTGCAACAACGCTCCGCATAACTTTTGGGGCGATGACAATGGTCACGAGAGCGACGATCTGACTGTCCTCATAAGCCGGCGACGTTTTCACCGTGAAGCCCGTAATGACACCCTGGGCGCGCAGCCTCTCCATCCGGACCTGCACCGTGGTGCGCGACACGCCTAACCGCCGCGCAAGATCGCTCGTTGTGATCCGCGCATCATCGCGAAGCAGGTTTAAAAGCGCGAGATCTTCCGGCGAAACTTTCATAACGCCAACAATATACTGCATTTTGCATAAATATCATATGAAATTTGTGCAAATCAAAGCTGCAAACTGCCACAACTCGCAGTTACGCTTGCCGCCGCAAGGGAGCGTATTATGGCATATGACGGATTTCGCGAGTCACTTTTTCCGACCTATTCCCCGCCGCGTCTGGACTTTGTCGAGGGCCGCGGCGCCTGGCTGCGCACCGCCGACGGTCGTGAATTTCTGGATTTCATCGCCGGCATTGCCGTAAATTCGCTGGGCCATTGCCATCCCCGACTTGTAAAAACCATCCAGGAACAGGCCGGCAAGCTCTGGCACCTCTCGAACATGTTCGATGTGCCGGGCCAGCAGGAACTCGCCGCGCTTTACTGCGAAAACTCGTTCGCAGACGCCGTATTTTTTGCCAACTCAGGAACTGAAGCGGTCGAATGTGCCCTGAAGTCAGCCCGGCGCTTTCACTACGCAAACGGCGCGCCCGAAAGAGTTGATATAATCGGCTTTGACGGCGCCTTTCACGGGCGCACTTACGCCGCGGTAAACGCTGCAGGAAACCCCAAATACGTTGAAGGTTTCGGCCCGCGCCTTCCGAGCTACAAGCAGTGCGCCTTTGCAGAAATCGATGCAATCGAGCGCATGATAGACGAAAAAACGGCAGCGATCCTGGTGGAACCTGTGCAGGGCGAAGGCGGACTGCGCGTGCTTTCGCCGGAGCAACTGACAAATTTGCGAACGCTCTGTGACAAGCATGGCGTGCTGTTGATTTTTGACGAAGTTCAATGCGGCGCCGGCCGCACCGGAAAACTATTCGCCCATCAATGGGCGGAAAATGCAACGCCGGATATTATGGCGTTGGCAAAGGGCGTTGGCGGCGGCTTTCCGCTCGGCATGTGCCTGGCAACACGCGCTGTCGCAGAAACGATGACGGTCGGCACGCACGGCACCACCTATGGCGGCAATGCTCTGGCCGTTGCTGTTGGGCGTGCTGTCCTCGAGGAAATGATATCGCCTGGCTTTATGGCTCGCGTTGAAGAAGCAGCGGGTTTGCTGCGCGACGGCTTGGAAAAAATTGCCGCCCGGCAGCCTGAAAAAGTTGTCGAAGTCCGGGGCAAGGGATTGCTCGTCGGTCTGCAGGTTCGCGTGGCGAATACCGCGGTCCGTGACGCGGCGCGTGATCGCAATTTGCTTGTGGGCGTGGCTGGCGGCGATGTCGTTCGAATGGCGCCGCCGCTGATTATTACAGACGCTGAAATTGCCAGAGCACTCGTCATTTTGGACGAAGCAATAACGGCGACAAATCTGCCGGAAGCATGATGGCGACATTGCGCGATGATACGTCCGCTTCGGTGGTCATTCGAATGGCCGGTCCGCGCGATATCGAAGGCTTCATGGCGCTCGCCAAATTGACAGGACCCGGATTTACGAGCCTTCCTGCTGACGAAGGAAAACTGCAAAACCTTTTGAAACACTGCGCTGCGGCCGCCCAAGGCGAGCCCGGCGCGATCCTGCTGGCGCTGGAAGATCGCGAAAGTGGTCGTGTCGCCGGTTGTGCAGCCGTGAAGCGCGGCGGCAGGCGCGAACACGGCTTTGCAAACTTCCGAACGACATGCAGCGCAGACGGAACTGTACAATCACTAACGATCAGCGATGATTTCAGTGGGTTGACCGAAATTGGCGGCCTGTTTGTTCACCCGGACTACCGCAACAAAGGCGTCGGCAAACCGCTTGCTCAATCGCGTTACCTCTATCTGGCAACAGCGCCACAAACTTTTGGCGTACGCGTTTTCGCCGAATTGCGCGGTGTAATCGATAAAGATGGCGTTTCGCCATTTTACGATGCTGCGTGCAAACCCTGGTTGAACATGTCGTTTGCGGAGGCGGACATAATGTGTGCGGCCGGCGAGAATGATCGCCTCGTGGCGCTTATGCCCGAAGGGACCATTTCGACAGAGGCGTTTTCGCCGTCAGCCCGCGCAGCGATTGGCGAATGCCATAACGCCGGCAAAGCGGCCCGCACAATGCTTGAAAATGAGGGTTTTCATTTTGACGGGTTAGTCGACCTTCTGGATGGCGGCGCGCTCGTCGTGGCGAATATGGTTGAGCTGACGAGTTTGAAACGGTCTCGCCTGCTCCGGATTAAATCTGATACGACGGGACTCGAACATGACGCGATGCTCGTTTCGACCCCCGACGGCCCGAATTTTCGGTGCGCACCCGGCGCCGGCGCGATCGTCGGGAATGCTTTTTTCTGCAGCGAGGACACAGTCGACGCGCTTGAAGTCGAAGACGGCGCCATCGTTCGCGTGGCGCCAA
>JAJFFU010000239.1 GCA_021776465.1 Parvularculaceae bacterium | reverse complement strand
GAGGCGGGCGCGGCCGGCAAGGACACGCGCGGCATGATCCGCCTGCATCAGTTCTCGAAAGTCGAACTCGTATCGATCGTGGCGCCGGACCAGTCTATTGCCGAGCATGAACGCATGATCGAATGCGCCGAGGAAGTCCTGAAGCGGCTGGAACTGCCGTATCGGACGATGGTGCTTTCGACTGGCGATATGGGGTTTTCCGCCTGCAAGACATACGACATCGAGGTCTGGCTGCCGGGTCAGGGACAATATCGAGAAATCTCGTCCTGTTCCAATTGCGGTGACTTTCAGGCGCGGCGTATGAATACGCGGTTCCGCGCGGCCGGCGACAAGCAAACCCATTTCGTCAACACGCTGAACGGCTCCGGCCTTGCGGTCGGGCGGACGCTGGTTGCGATCCTTGAAAATTATCAGCAGCCGGACGGGTCCATCGCGATCCCGGCGGTTCTGCAAAGCTATATGGGCGGCGCGACGAAAATCGAGGCGGCGAAATGAGCCCGTCATCCCGTGCGCAATGCAGCGCGAAGCGCTGCGTTGCAGACACGGGACCGGTATCGCAATTGAAAACGATCCCGTGTCGGCGCGGCAGCACTGTGTGCAGCAGCGCGCACGGGACGACGGAAAGTAGCTTATGAGAATCCTCTGCACCAACGATGACGGCATATACGCGCGCGGGCTTGAAGCGCTGGAAAAAATTGCGCGGGAAATCTCCGACGACGTCTGGGTCGTCGCGCCGCAGGAAGAGCAGTCCGGCGCGGCGCGGGCCTTGACGCTCGCGCACCCGATCCGCCTTCGTCAGTATGAAGAGCGCCGTTTCGCTGTTTCCGGCACGCCGTCGGACGCAGTGCTGATGGCGGTCGACAAGATCATGGACGGCAAGCCGGACCTCATCCTGTCGGGCGTCAATAACGGACAGAACCTCGCCGAGGACGTGACCGTTTCCGGCACCATCGCGGCGGCGTTTCAAGGCATGTCCATGCGTATCCCGTCGATCGCGATGTCGCTCTCGCGGCTCGATCGCGCGAAGGCCAAATGGGAAACGGCCGAAACCCTTGGCGCCGGGATCGTCAAAACCTTGCTCGACACTGGCTGGCCGGCAGATGCGGTCATCAATGTGAATTTCCCGGACCGCGAACCGGACAAGGTCGCCGGCGTTGAGGTAACCCGGCAGGGCCATCGCGATGCGGTGCAGCTCTTTGCCGAAGAACGCAGAGACCTGCGCGGCGGGGCGTATTACTGGTACGGATACACGGGTGAGTTGTCCGACCCGCCCGAAGGCACTGATTTGCGGGCCATCTATGACGGGCGGATTTCCATCACCCCGCTCCATCTTGCACTGACCCATGACGCGGCCATAGCGCCGCTTTGCGCCGCCTTCGACAAATCGCCGAATACATAAATTCCTGTTGGCGTCTGGGTAATAGGCGCGTTAATGGTCTATTAACCAAACTTTCAAAAGTATTGCGGCGAATCGATTACGGGTAGCCCGCGGGAAGGGGCGAAATGAGTTCATTGCGGATAATAATGGCAACGGCGTCGTTGCTGGCAATCAGTGCGTGCGGCACACACAAGAGTGTGGCGCCGGTCGCGTATGGGGCCGACGATAAATCGACCGCGCGCGTTTATAATTCACCGCAGGAAACGGCCGCCGCCAATTCGCGGCTTGGCGCCCTCTATCAGGCGCCGCCGCCACCCCCGGTGCGCGCGCGACCAGCCGGCGATATCGAACCAGTGAAGTTGAAGCCTGTCCCGTCAGTCTATCTTTCCGAAGATGGGCGCGCCAATTCTCGGCAAGCGAGCGTTCAACAAGCAAGTTTTCAACCGGCGCAGAACAGCACTTACCGGGCCGGCGCGGGGCCGGTTGTAACAGTGGCGAAAGGCGACACCGTTTACGCCCTTGGCCGTCGATACAATGTCGACCCGAAAGCGATCATTTTTGAGAATAATCTGCGTGCGCCATATGGGCTGGAAATCGGCCAAAGGATTCGGTTGCCCGCCAGCGGCTCTATAGGGGCGACACAGTCGACGACACCAACCGCCGCAACGCGCGATATTCAATATCGGGTCAAGCGCGGCGACACGCTTTACGCAATCAGCCGCGAGACCGGTGTTTCTGTCGCCAAGCTTGCGCAAGCAAACGGTCTTGTTCCTCCTTATACGTTAAGCCCCGGTCAGAGTTTGTTGGCGCCGGGCGTACAAGCGGGCGCGGCGAGTGCGCGTGTCGCATCGTCAACGCCAGTTCGTACTTTACCAGAGCCGCGTCGCACGGAGCCGCGATTGGCTGCCATTTCAACACCGACACCGGAACCGGATGTCGCCGAAATCGCGCAACAGGTCTCGTTTGCGAAGCCGGATGACCCGAACGCACTCTTTGTCTGGCCTGTTCGCGGCGCTGTGATATCGCAATATGGCATCGGCGATCTCGGCCGGCGCAATGACGGCATCAATATCGCCGCCCCGGCGGGAACGCCTGTGCGCGCCGCCGCTGACGGTGAAGTCGTTTATCGTGGGTCGGAACTTGAAGGCTTCGGCAATCTATTGCTTGTCAAACATACTGACGGTTTCGTCACCGCCTATGCCCACAATGACGCCATGCTCGTTAAGAAAGGCGACGTGGTGCGTAAAGGCCAGGTCGTCGCAAAGGTTGGCAAAACCGGCTCTGTGACGACGCCGCAGCTGCATTTTGAAATTCGCCAGAAGCTAAAATCTGTCGATCCTCTTTCGCTTTTGAAGACCGAATAACGCCGATGTAGGGGAATTATCCGAGAACAATAAAGTTGTGTTTGTTGCGTTTTTTTAACGGGCTCCATTCTTCGCGGATGGGCCCGTTTTTGTTTATCCGACTTTGCCGGGGCGGCTGGCAATCAGGCGGCGCGCCAGAAATTCCGGCGTCGCCGGCAACAAGCCCTCGGAGATAAACGGCGTTTCGGAAAAATGCGCGAGCGCCAGGCCGCCTTCAAAAGCGGCGGATAAGCCCGCGCCGACCCGCTTTGTCGCATCGAACTTCGTCAGTATGCAGCGCGTGACGCCGATTTCGCGAAAAGCGTGCGCCCAGTCGGCGTATTCCGCGGCGTCGCCGCTCGCCGGCAAGACGAGCACAGGCTCTGCGCCGGATGCTTCCTGATAGCTCCGAAGCGCGGCGACGTCGCCGCCATCGTAAGGCGACACGCCCGGCGTATCGAGCAGCACGGCGCCCGTCGGGCGTTCGTTGCGCGTGACCTGGGCGGCGTCCAGGGGAGATTCTAAAATGAAATACGCCGCATTCAGCGCTTCAGCATAGGCGCGAATTTGATCAATCGCGCCGGCGCGGCCAACGTCAGCGGTCAGCATCAACGGTTTGCCGCCGTCGCGCGATGCGGTCGCGGCGAGTTTGGCGGCGCAGGATGTTTTTCCGGCGCCGGTCGGGCCGACCAGCATGATCGGCGCAGTGGGCGCAAAATGCAGCGGCGCGAACTGGAACGTTTTTTCAAATGCCGTTTCGAGGCGGTAAAGATCTTCATCAATCGCAGACTGGCGCGCGCCGTCAATCAGCGCCGCCAGCAATTTTTCGCCGACGCCATGGGGCGCCAGAATTTCCACCATGGATTTGACAGCATTGTCACTCATATCGAGAGACGTTGTTTTCTTGCCGCCGGCTAACGCGCCGGTCACGCGCGCAAGCGCATCCTCGGAGAAGCGATGTTCAATCGATTCATTCAGCCGGGCGCCGGCCGCCATCTTGAACGGGCCTTCGTCAACCGCGTCGCGAGCGGCGCCGGCGTACTGGGCTTTGGGCGCGGGCGTCGGCGCAGCCGGGGCCGCTTTGTCCGACGCCGTCACCTCAACATCGCCGCTCGGCAACTCGCGCACCGAAACGATGGTGGCGTTCTTGCCAAGGGCGCGCCGCGCCTTTGTTTTTCCCGCCTCAAGATCGGAGGCGATGAATTTAATCATGAGAATACGCCGCTAACTAGATCGTACCGAGGGTCTTCAGCCTAGTATGGGGGTGAATTTCGTTTTGTGAAAGGACCAGTGTTTGCGGTCGGACCCGTTCGATGACCGACCGGACGAATGGCCGGACGGTTGCGCTTGTCACAATCGCCGCAGAATAGCCGTCCTGAGC
>JAJFFU010000238.1 GCA_021776465.1 Parvularculaceae bacterium | reverse complement strand
GCGCCAAGGCAAAAAACGGCAAAAAATACGGACATGTTCATCTCCGGCGGCGGCGCGTCCTGCGGCGCCACGCTCATGGCCTTTTTCGCCGATATTTGCCACAACCGGCCGGAAATCGATTGAACAAAACCGAAAGAAAACACTGATGGACAATAGCCCGACGACACGGGAATCCATGGAATTTGACGTCGTGATCGTTGGCGCGGGCCCGGCCGGGCTTTCCGCTGCGATCCGGTTAAAGCAAATCGCCGAAGAAAAAGGCGGCGAGATCAATGTCGTCATCGTCGAAAAGGGCTCCGAGGTCGGGGCCCATATTTTGTCCGGCGCCGTGCTTGATCCATCCGGCCTCGACCGGCTGATGCCGGACTGGCGCGAACGGCCCGGCGCCCCGGTGGAAACGCCGGTAACGTCGGAAAACTTCAAGATCATGGGTGCGTCCGGATCGGTTCCGCTACCGGTGTTCGCGATGCCGCCGATGGTCAAGAACCATGGTTGCTACATTGTCTCTATGGGGAATGTTTGCCGCTGGCTCGCGGAAATCGCTGAAGGCATGGGCGTTGAGATTTATCCCGGCATGGCGGCGTCGCAAACGCTGACCCGCGCGGACGGTTCCGTTCGCGGCGTCGTTGTCGGTGAGATGGGAACCGGCAGGGACGGCGAAAAGAAAGCGTCTTACGAACCGGGCATGGAACTCGTCGGCAAGTATGTCCTGTTTGCCGAGGGCGTGCGCGGTTCTTTGTCGAAACAGCTGATCGAGACATTCAATCTCGAAGCTGACTCTGACCCGCAAAAATACGGCATCGGCCTGAAAGAATTGTGGGAAGTCGCACCGGAAAAATTGCAGCCCGGCCATGTGAAACACACATTTGGCTGGCCATTGAAAAATGACACGGGCGGCGGGTCATTTTGTTACCACTACGCTGACGGCACAGTGGCGCTCGGATTCGTCGTCCACCTCAATTACAAAAACCCCTATCTTTATCCGTATGGGGAGTTTCAGAAATTCAAGACACACCCCGAAATCGCGGAACTGCTTGAGGGCGGCAAACGCATCGCCTATGGCAGTCGCGCGATTACCGAAGGCGGGTATCAATCGGTGCCGAAGCTGGTCTTTCCGGGCGGCGCGCTGATCGGATGTTCGGCCGGGTTCGTTAACGTGCCCCGCATCAAGGGCAATCACAACGCGATGCTCACAGGCGTGATGGCCGCCGAGGCCGCTTTTGCCGCGATTGGCGAAGGCCGCGCCGGCGACACGCTTGACGCCTATCAGGCCGCCTATGATACATCCGATGTTCGCGCCGAGCTGAAAAAAGCGAGGAATGTCAAGCCATTATGGACCCGGTTCGGGACATTGCTTGGCGGCGTTGCGCTTTCCGGTCTCGATTTGTGGACCAACACCCTTGCCGGGTTCTCTGTCTTCGGAACCCTTGGACATGGCAAGACGGACGCGGCGTCAACCGAACCTGCGGACAAACACAAAGAGATCGACTATCCTAAGCCCGATGGCGCAACGACCTTCGATCGCCTCACAAACGTCGCTTTTTCGGCTACCAATCACGAAGAAGATCAGCCCGCGCATTTGAAACTTAAGGATCCCTCAATCCCGATCGGCGTTAATCTGCCGGTATACGCAGAACCGGCCCAGCGCTATTGTCCGGCCGGCGTTTATGAAGTTGTCACGGAGGATGGCGCGAGCCCGAAATTCCAGATTAACGCCCAGAACTGCGTTCACTGCAAGACATGCGATATCAAAGATCCGTCGCAGAACATTGTGTGGACGACACCTGAAGGCGGCGGGGGGCCGAACTATCCGAATATGTAAGGAAGCCATTGTTTTGCGTATCCGCGAAATTATTTTGATTGGGGCGCTCAGCGCCGGATTGTCCGCATGCGTTACACCGCCGCCGCCGGACAATGTTGTCGGCGATTATCTTTCAGCGCGGCTTGCTGCGAGAAACAATGATGTTGAGGCCGCCGCCGGCGCCTTTTCAAAAGCACAAGCAAAAGCGCCCGGATCGACGGAAATCCGCCGCAAGGCTTTTTACTACGAGCTGACCGCTGGGGAATATGATCGGGCGCTGGCGCTCGCAGCCGGGCTCGCAAAAGATGAGCACGCCGGCGAAGGCGGTCTTGCAAGCGCTGTCCTTGCGGCCCGCGCCATCAAATTTGCGCGCTATGGCGAGGCAAAGCGATTGATCGCGGCAGCGAGAACAGCCGGGTTTCCAACGCCGGCCGCCAACATCATGGAAGTCTGGGCGATCGCCGGCGCGAACGGGGAGGCCGCGGCGCTCGACAAACTCCGCACGATGCCGGGCGATGAGTATCGCGGCTTTTACCCGCTTCATGCAGCGCTCCTGTCGGAAAATATGGGGCGTACGGAAGATGCGCGCAGCGCCTATCAGGTGGCGATCATGGCGTTTTCCGGATCGTCGGAAATCGAAGCCTATGGCGCCTTTCTCGAGCGCGAAGGCGATGATGCGGCGACCCGTGAATATTATGAGCTTCTCGTCAGCCAGCAAGGCTACGGACATTTTGCAGGCCTCGCCGGCCTTGAGCGACTGGACAATAACCGGCGCCCAAAAGCGCCGCGCTATGTTGCGCCATCGAAAGGCGCCGCCATTGCGCTTTATTCGCTGGCCAGCGGCGTTCTGCAGGACACTTATCGCCGCCGCGAGGCGGCGGAGGAAGCCGGCTATCGCATCGGCGAGGCTGATTACAACATCTCTCTCGCCATGGCGCGGCTCGCGCTCTATCTCGATCCTGAGTTCGACGACGCGCAGCGCTTCACCGGATCGATTTTAAATCTTTATGGCGATCATGAAGAGGCGATTGCCACTTTGTCGATGGTGCCGCCGTCCTCGCCCTATTACGAGCAGGCGCAGATCGAAATTGCCGGCGCTCATGAGGCGCTGGAAAATACTGACGCCGCCGTTAATACGCTCCTTGGGACCATTCGCTCGCGCCCTGACGCCGTTGATGCGCGCATTTCGCTGGCGCGCCTTTATGCCTTCAAGGGACGTCATAAAGATGCGGCGGCGACCATGGATAAGGTTATCGCCAATTTGCCTGCCGAGCCCCGGCCGACGGCGTGGCGTTTCTTTGTGACGCGCGCATCCTCGCTCATCGAAATCGACCAGTGGGCGCGCGCCGAAGCGGATCTCAAGCGTGCGGTTGAGATTGCGCCGGAGGAAGCCACCGCGCTTAATTTTCTCGGCTATTCCTGGGCCGAACGGGGCGAAAATCTCGATGAGGCTTTTGCGCTGATTGAAAAAGCGGTGGCGCTGGATCCCGGTTCCGGCGCCATTATCGACAGCCTCGGCTGGGCGCATTTTCAACTCGGCGACTACGAGGAAGCTGTCGGACATCTGGAGCAGGCGGCGTCTTTAGAGCCCAGCGATCCGACGATTACCGATCATCTCGGCGACGTTTACTGGCGCCTCGAACGCCGGCTTGAGGCGCGCTATCAATGGCGCCGCGTTCTGGAGCTGGAGCCTGAAGATGATCTCGCGGACGCCATTCACGAAAAAATCATTCGCGGTTTGCCGGCGCCGGGTGAAGCCAAATCGTGACGGCGATCTGCGAGCGCGCGCCGGCGAAAATCAATCTCTATCTCCATGTCGGCGGGGCCCGCGAAGACGGCCTGCATGATCTCGCGAGCCTGTTTGTGTTCACCGAACACGGCGATGACATAATCGTTGAGCCGGATGACGACCTTTCGCTTTCCATAGAAGGCCCGTTCGCGGGCGCGTTGAGCGGCGAGGCGTCATCGGACAATCTCGTTTTTCGCGCTGCGCAGGCCTTGCGCCAAAAGGCGGGTATTGGCGCCGGCGCCAATATGCGCCTCGTCAAAAACCTTCCCGTGGCGGCTGGCGTCGGCGGCGGCTCTGCTGATGCAGCGGCGGCCTTGCGCGCGCTCGAAAAACTGTGGGGCGTAACGACGCCGGCTGAGGATTTGCGTGCGCTCGCCTTCGATTTGGGCGCTGATGTTCCGGCCTGTCTCGCGCGCGCGCCTGTCTTTGTCGATGGCGCCGGAGAGCAATTGTCGCCGGCGCCAGCCTTGCCGCCGGTTTGGGTTCTGCTGGTCAATCCCGGCGTTGAAATGCCGACGGGGCCGGTATTTCAGCGCTTTGACGCCGAACATCCTGCCCCGCCAGCGCCAACCCATCCGCGTTTCGCAAACGGAACGACAGGCGATATTGCCGCGCTGATGCGCGCATCGCGCAATGATCTCGAAGCGCCGGCGCAAGAGATCGCGCCGGCGATCAGCGGGCTTCTTCAATCGATGCGCAAACAGCAGGGCGTTCTTGGGGCGCGCATGTCCGGCAGCGGCGCCACTTGTTTTGCGCTCTTTGCTGACAGTGACCAAGCGAATGCGGCGCGCGAACATTTTGCCGCGCTGAACCTCTGGGCGATGGCCTCGCCGATCGCATCAGGGTAAGGCTGGCGCAAAGCAAACAACGCGAAAGACGCCGGCCGCGCCCATGCCTGATTTCACTCTGGATCTTTCGCTTACATTATTCGTCGCGGCGACGCTGACATTCGTCGCGTCTTACGCCGGTTCGATGCTCGCCATGCGCTCACAAGCGCTGCTGGATGATCCGAACCACCGATCGAGCCACGAACATGCCGTGTCACGCGCCGGCGGCGTCGCAATGCTCATTGCTACTGTTGCGGGCCTTTTTGTAATTGCGGTTTTCACAATCGGCGACGGCGCGCAGGGTCCGGCGCTGAAATTCCTTGTTCTCGGCGCCCTTGCCGGCGGCGTCGGCCTGGCTGATGACCATTTAAATCTTTCAGCGCCGATCAAGTTCGGCGGGCAACTCCTTGTCGCCGGCCTGTTCGTTTTGTGGGTTGGCCCGCTCGCAAAAGCCGCACTGCCGTTTGCTGGCGTTGTCGATCTTGGAATTGCCGGTGTCGTGATCACGATATTCTGGATTGTCGCTTTTTTGAACGTTTTCAATTTTATGGACGGCGTCAACGGCATTGCCGGCGGGGCCGCGGTGATCGGGTTGGCGCTGTTCGCGTTGATCGCCGGTCAGGCGGGCGCCGGCGCTGCGTCGGCGATCGCTATCATCACGGCAGCCGCGGCCGCCGGGTTCTTGCCGGCGAATGTTTTACGCCGGCGATTGTTCATGGGCGATTGCGGCAGCCATTTTCTGGCCTTCATGATCGCCGGGCTTGCTGTGTTTGCAGCAAACGCCAGCGACGGCCGGGTCACCCCGTTGTTGCTGCCGACAATTTTCCTACCCTTTATCGTTGATGTCGCCTTCACGCTAACGCATCGGGTCGCGCGCAAGCAGAATATTCTCACCGCCCATCGCGAGCACATCTATCAGCTCATTTTGCGGCGCGGCGCATCCCATGCAACGGTCGCCAGCCTTTATGCAGGCGCAATCGCTCTTTGTGCGGCCGGGGCAATCTTGATGCTGACGATCCCACCGCCTTGGATGTGGGCTGCGCCTGCATTGATCGCGACCGCGCTGACAATTGTCGGCGTTCGCATTTACATCAAGGCGAAAGAAAATGGCATGATCGCCGCCGCTGCGTAAAACGCGCGCTAAGCGATGCGCGACAGGGACGTTTTTACAAGATTGCTCAGCGCATCTTTGAAGTCGCCATCGGGCGCATTTTCGAGTTCGTTCAGGGCGCGGTCGGCGTATTTGCGCGCACAGGCAACCGTGTCGGCGATGGCGTCATCGCGGTTCATCAGTGCGACGGCCTGTTCGAAATCAGCATCAGTCTGGCGACCTTCGGCGATAACCCGGCGCCAGAATGATTTTTCCTCGTCGCGAGCGCGGGCGACGGCGTAGACGACCGGCAACGTCATTTTGCCTTCGCGGAAATCGTCACCGACATTCTTGCCGAGATCGCTGTCGAACCCGGCATAGTCGAGCGCGTCGTCGATGAGCTGATAGGCGACGCCGAAATATCGTCCGTAATCGGCAAGCGCTTGTTCCGCGCGCGCATTGGCGCCAGAGATGATCGCGCCGGCATGGGCGGCGCCAGCGAACAGCGCTGCCGTTTTCGCTTCGACAACGTCGATATAAGTGTCGAACTTCGTATCGATATTCTTTTGGGTCGTGAGTTGCAGGACTTCGCCTTCGGCGATGACGCTGGAAGCGCGCGATAACACTTGCAGGACGCGCAAATTGCCGGCGGCGACCATCAACTCAAAGGCGCGGGAAAAAACAAAATCGCCGACAAGCACGCTTTCCTTGTTGCCCCAGATCACGTTCGCGGTGCGCGCGCCGCGCCGCAGCGATGAGCCGTCAACAACGTCATCGTGCAGCAGTGTCGCGCCGTGGATCAACTCAACAGCGGCGGCGAGTTTGATGTGATCGTCGCCGGTAAAGGCGAAGGCGCGGGCCGTCGCGAGGGTCAGCATCGGGCGGATGCGCTTGCCGCCGGCTTTGACGAGATGGCCGGCAAGGTCGGGAATAAGCTGGACCGGCGATTCCATGCGCGACAGGATCTGCGCGTTCACAGCGTCCAGATCGTCGGCCAGCAAGGCGCGAAGGCGCGCCACGGCGTCCAGAAAATCGGGCGCCCGCGGCGCTGCGGCCATTTCGAGTGACGTCGCCAGTTGGGCGGGCAAAGGAACCTCTCAGCGCTTTTTCGGTATTGGCTGTACCGAGATTGGGGGCTCGTACAAGCCTGGTCAAGCGCCGGGCGGCGCAATCCGCAGCGGCCATTTGGCGCTTTTGCGGGGCGCTAGATTGCGTATTGGCGATATCGTCCCTATTTGCCCCCAATGACAGAACAGACTTCCTTTTTTTCAAAGCTCGCGCGGGCGATGCCGTTTATCGGGCCGTCCGATCCTCTCGTAACGGTGATTGAGCTGAACGGGGTTATCGGCGGTGGCGGACCGGGGCGCAAAGGCCTCTCCCTGCAGCGCCTCGAAAAGACGATTGAGGCGGCCTTCAAGCCGGGATCGCTGGCTGCGGTCGCCCTCGCCATTAATTCCCCCGGCGGCTCACCTGTCCAGTCGCGGCTTATCCTGAACGACATTCGTCGGCGCGCCGCGGAAAAAAACGTGCCTGTGCTGGCTTTCGTCGAAGATGTCGGCGCGTCGGGCGGCTATATTCTGGCGCTCGGCGGAGACGAAATATACGCCGATGAAAGCTCCATTGTCGGGTCGATTGGCGTCATTGCCGGCGGCTTCGGCTTTGTTGAAGCAATCGAAAAACTGGGCGTTGAACGACGCGTTCACACGGCTGGCGAAAACAAGTCGACCCTTGATCCGTTCAAGCCTGAAGATCCGGAAGACCTGACACGGCTGCAGGGCGTCCTCGACGATTTGCATGATCAGTTTATTGCGCTGGTTCGCGCCCGCCGGCCCGGCAAGGCGCTGGACGATCCGAAAATTTTCTCCGGCGAATTCTGGACAGCGCCGAAAGCGCTGGAATTGGGCCTCATCGATGGGACCGCACAGCTCGGCGATTTCCTGCGCGCGCGCTATGGGAAAGACGTTAAGGTTAAACGGATGTCGCCGGAAGGCGGCTCGCTCTTGAAGAAGCTGCTCTCCGGCGGTGATGTCGGCGCCAGTCTTTTTGACGCTGACGCGCTGGTTGAGGCCGCCGAACGCCGCGCGCTTTGGGCCCGTTACGGTCTGTAAATCAGCGATTTGGCGATGACGCCGCGCCGCGCTATACTCCGGCAACGTTAGGAGCCCCAATATGAGTGGTGTATTGACCTTGGCAGCGACCGTTGCGGCGGCGGCCGGCGCCGTTGCAGCCTACCGGTTTATCGATCGCCGACAGCAACAATTCGGCGACATGCTTCAACGCGCGCGCGGGCAAAAAAAACCGTCAAAAATCATCGATTGCGAGCGCGACCCGGAGACCGGCGTATACCGGCAACGGCGCTGATCCGTACGCCGACTAATTCTCAAGGAGCACTTTTTATCGACTGCCGTGACCATTCGGCAGCAACCGACCTACGGATATCGTTAGTCGGAATCATTTTCGTCGCGTTTAGTGGGGATAGTTCCAGATGTTTTTACGGTATTCTTTAATTGCTTTCGGAATAATCGTAATTTTGCTGTCAGTCTTGGCGTTTCGATATCCTCTACACACTACTATCATCACTACATCACTGTATGATATTGTTAATCCACCGCCCAGTATGGACTTTGCCGCAATAGGTGTAGATCGTAGTCGGATCGATGCCTCGGACGAAGCAAAAGCCTATATACGGCAAAAACTGCTTGAGAAATATCCGGTAGGAACTGTTTTTTCGCAAGCTAGCGATGAACTTCAAGACGCCGGAATTTCTTGCAGGGTCAGTTCGGCTAGTTACACACCAGAACATTTTGAAACTACGCTCGCTGATGAACGACGAGGAGGCGTGTATCAATGTTCTGGAGAGTTCGGCCGATCCAGAATCACACCGTGTTATCTATTCTTTGACGTTCAGACAGATACAGATGACCTTATAAGCGATTATTGGGTCAACATTGGCTGCACTGGTCCTTGATGGATGGCTTGACCATTGATCCACCAACTCAGGATGTGAGCTATCCCGCCTGCATAAAAGTCATGACGATCCGACGCTGATGCGGGCGGGCGCGATGTTCAAATAAATAAACACCCTGCCAGACGCCGAGCGCCAGTGCGCCGTCGATCACCGGAATGGTGAGCGAAGTATCGGTGAGCGCGGTTTTCACATGGGCCGGCATGTCGTCGGGTCCTTCGGCCGTATGGCGCCATGGGGCGTCGGCCGGCGCCAGCCGCGCCAGATGGTCGGTGAGATCGGCGAGAACGTCAGGGTCGGCGTTCTCCTGGATCGTCAGCGACGCAGAGGTGTGCTGGACAAAGAGGTTTAACAGGCCGGTCTGCGCATCAATTTCGCTTAAATAGGCTGCGGCGTCGCCAGTGATGTCTGTGAGACCGGATCCCGGCGTCTGGATCGAAAGGTGCTTGGGCACGCGGCGGAAACTCCTTAAAGCGGATGGGATATTGCACGCGCCAGCATATACGCCCGCAGCCGCGCGCCGAAAGGACCGAACTCATCGCCCCGCCAATCGCCTTTCTGGATCTTGAAGCTTCAGGGCTCGGCCCGGCCTCGTGGCCAGTCGAGGTTGGCTGGTGCTTTTTGTCGGGCCGGCCGCAGACGATGCTCATAAAAACGGCTGACGGGTGGCCGGACACGGCGTGGGACCCGGCCGCTGAGAAATTGCATGGTCTGTCGCGCGCCAAACTCGCGCGCGCCGGGCGGCCGCCCCGGATAATCTGCGAGACCATGAATGATGCGCTTGCTGACGCCGTTGTCTATTCAGACGCTCCGGACTGGGACGGTTTCTGGCTTTACCGGCTTTTTGAAGCGGCAAAGATCCGGCGGCGCTTCGATTTGCTGAATTTTGCCGAGCTTTTTGAGCGCGTCTCGCCGGCCCGCTTCAATGAGGCCAAGGCGGTCGCCCAGGCGAAAACGCCTCATCGCCACCGGGCCCGGCCCGACGTTCTCCATATGCGCGCGCTATTTCGCCTGGTCGGCAATGACGATGGCGATGGGAATGGCGGGTAACGACCGGCCTGTTTGATAAATAATGACGCAGGGCTTTGACCTTGCCGACCTATTTGCTAAGGAGCGCGCTTGAATTCCATCACAGGCGCAAAGCGGCTTAAATGCTGCATTCTGGGTCGCCGCCTACATATTTTCCGGCAGGAGTGAGACTAATCATGAGTGAAACACCAGCAAACCCGCAATTGCAGGGTCAAATGTTCCTTTTCGAGAAACCGGAACTCATCAACAAGGAGCAGCATGGCGACTTGGCGCTGTCCAAGCCTGACAAGCGTTATGGCTTTTGCGCAAATTGCCGGGCGATACCGCTGACCGTATCTGAGATCCCCGCGGCGCTCAAAGATTATCCTGTTGTTTTCGCATCGCCGGAGCAGATGATCCCGCTCGCGATTGTCGGTCTCATCGATGACGTGAACCTGTTTGTTACTGAAACCGGCGAATGGGAAAATCAGCGTTACATTCCGGGATATATCCGCCGTTATCCGTTCGGCGTTGCAACGCAAACCGACAGCGACCGTTTCGCGATTGTGGTCGATACGGCGTTTGCGGGTTTGCAGAAGGGCGGCGACACGCCGTTGTTTGAAAACGGCGAACCGTCCGAAATGACGAACCAGACAATCGAATTTTGCAAGACGTACGAAGAAGACCGTATGCGCACAATCGAGTTTGGCGAGCGCGTGAAAAGCCTTGGCGTTTCGAAAGGTCAATCCGCGCAGTTCACGCCGGCTGGTGAAACAGAGCCGCGCACTTTCGCGGAGTATCTCGGCGTCGACGAAAACGCGATCAAGGAATTGTCAGGCGATCAATTGGCTGAGTTGCGCGATAACGGCCTGCTGCCGTTGCTGTATGCGATGGTTATGTCCATGGGCAATTGGCGGATGCTCCTGCAGCGCCGCGCCGGCCGGTTCAACCTGACGGACAAAAACATCCTGACACAGGTTGTGAACTAGGCCGGTCCCGCCGCCTCACAATCGGGCGAGGCGGCGACAGGCCGCGGCGTTTGGCATTGGCCGCGAGCCGCTCTGGCGCTACCTAGACGCCATGAGCATTCGCGGCCTTTTTCTTTTTATCGGGATTTTCGCCCTCTTCGCGCCCGCCTATGGCGCGCCGCTGACCCGCGCCAATACGGAATATGTTGAAAGCGCGCTTTATGCTGATCGCGCTGGCTTTGCGCCCGGCGAAACGACCTGGTTCGCGCTCCGTCAGGATGTCCGCGACGGCTGGCATGTCTTCTGGATCAATCCGGGCGACGCCGGCTTGCCGCTCGATCTTAATTGGTCATTGCCCGATGGGTTTATAGTCGGCGACATTCTTCATCCGGCGCCGGACTATATCCCGGTCGGCGCGCTGGCGAGTTACGCCCATGAGGGCGCGCCGGTGTTTCTCGTACCCGTAACGGCGCCGGCGAACGCTGTAATCGGCGACACGATCGACGTTGCGATCAATGCCTCATGGCAGGCATGCGAAGATATCTGCGTGCCGGAAGAAACGCTTTATGAATTCTCCTTGCCGGTGCGCGCGCCGGAAGACGCGCCGGCCAGTGAAAACCGGCTCCAGTTTGTTGCAGCGCGTCTGGAACAGCCCGAGCCGCTAACGCTTCCATCTGAATTTCGCCGCGCCGGTGAGGCTTACGAACTTGCGATTGAAGACTGGCAAGGCGATGCGGCGCGAGATGTCTTTTTCTTCCCCGAGGAACAGGGACTGACAGCGCCGGCGGCGGCGCAGACGGCGCAATTCTCCGACGGCGTTTTGGTCGTCGCGATGAAACCCGGCTGGACGGGTGGCCCCGTCGGTGAAATGTTGCGCGGTGTTCTGCGCATAGGCGACGGCGCAAATACGCAAGCATTCGCCATTGAGGCGCGTGTTGCGCCCGGAACAGCGCGGACCGTCGCCGACGCCGCGCCTGCGATTACAGCGCCTGCCGGCAATGTGGGCGTCATGTTGATCCTCGCCTTTTTTGGCGGGCTTATTCTCAACGCCATGCCTTGTGTCTTTCCGATCCTCTTCGTGAAGGCGGCAAGCCTTCTTGCGAGCGCGCAGCACGATCCAAAAATTACCCGCGCTCATGGCGCGGTTTATGGCGCCGGCGTCGTTGCGACCTTCGCGGCGATTGGCGCTGTCCTGATTGCCTTGCGCGCTGGCGGCGAACAGCTCGGATGGGGTTTTCATCTGCAATCGCCGGCGGTCATCGGGTTCTCCGCCTATATTCTGTTTGCTGTCGGTTTAAGCCTTGCTGGCGTTTATGCGGTGGGCGAAAGCATTACCGGCGCTGGCGACACGCTGACGAAGAAACCGGGCGCGGCCGGCGCCTTTTTCACCGGCGTGCTCGCTGTCGCTGTGGCTGCGCCCTGTATCGGTCCCTTGCTGGCCGCGCCCATGGGCGCGGCGCTGACCCAGCCGGCGCCGATCAGCATGCTGATATTCATCACCATGGCGCTGGGGCTCGCGTCGCCTTTCGTCGCGATCACGTTCGTGCCGGGGCTTGGGCGTTTTTTGCCGAAACCGGGTCCGTGGATGGCCATCTTTAAACAAGCGCTCGCATTCCCCGTGTTCGCGGCGGCGGCGTATTTTGTCTGGGTGTTCGCCCGGCAGACAGGGGACGCCTCGCTGGGCGGATTGTTGAGCGGTCTCGTGCTCCTTGCGCTGGCGGCGTGGTTGTTTGAGCAGAGCAAGGGCGAGGGTACGCGCGCCCTCATCATTCGCGGCGCCTCGGCGCTGGCGATTGCCCTGGCGCTGGCCCCGCTTTTTTCGGCCCGCCCGGCGGCGGCGACAACGACGGTGGAACATTATGGGACGCTGGGGGCTGAGCCCTATGACGCCGCCGCTATCGGCGCCTACAACGGCGAAGGTCGGCCGGTCTTCGCGATTTTCACCGCCGCCTGGTGCGTCACCTGTCAGGCCGACAAGCTCACAATATTTTCCAGCGACGCCCTTGCCTCGGCAATCGAGCGGGAAAACGGCGTCGTCATGGTGGCGGACTGGACTTTGCGCGATCCGGCGATCAGCGCGGCGTTGGAGCGCCTCGGCGCGTTTGGCGTGCCGTTTTATGCGTATTACGGCCCGGACGGGACGGTTACAGCCCTGCCGCCGCCGATTTCAAAACGGGACATTATCGCGCTGTTTGAAGGCGCACCTAATAGAAATCAGGATTAGTTCGAGGCGGTCGCGACATGGGTCAGCGCATCGCTGTTCGGGTCATAACCGACGCCGGCCTTCGTCGCTCCAACGGCGAATATGACGCTGACTGCGGTGATGGCGGCGAGGTCTGTGAACAAACGAATGACATGGCGGGGGGAGAAAGGGAGCTTCATGACAATCCGGTTAGCATGGCGTTGTTAACAGCCATTGAGGATGACAGATAAAATCCGTATCAAGCGAACCGGATCTAGCGCCACCGGAAAGGCGGCAAAATGACGAAAATTGTCGACATCCCGGAATGGCGCACGCTGCAAAAAAACGCCGGCGCTATTGGCGGATCGACGATGCGCGATTTGTTCGAACGCGACCCGGACCGGTCCCGGCGGTTCGCGCTGTCGGCGGCGGGCTTATTTCTGGATTTTTCCAAAAACAAGATTTCCGACGAGATTTTGAAAAACCTGCTGGCGCTTGCGACGGCGCGCGGGCTTGAAGCGCGCCGGGACGCCATGTTCGCCGGGGAGAAGATCAACGAGACCGAGGATCGCGCCGTCCTGCATGTCGCGCTGCGGGCCGGGGCTGATGCGAACTATACCGCCGCGGGAGCGCCGGTCTCGGCGCTCGTCAACGACGAATTGGCGCGCATGAAGCGGTTCGCCGATGCCGTTCACGGCGGCAAGCTCACGGGGCGCACCGGCAAGGCCCTGACGACAGTCGTTAATATCGGCATTGGCGGGTCCGATCTCGGACCGCTGATGGTGGTGGAGGCCTTGCGGCCTTACTGGATTGACGGCCGGCGCAGCTATTTCGTTTCAAACGTCGATGGCCAGCACCTTGCCGATACGCTGGCCGCCGTAGATCCCGAAACGACGCTGTTCATTATTGCGTCCAAGACGTTCACGACGCAGGAGACCCTCGCCAATGCGCACTCGGCGAAGGACTGGTTCTTGAAGGCCGGCGCCAGTGAAGCCGATGTCGCAAAACATTTTATCGCGCTCTCGACGAACGAGAAAGCCGTGACCGAATTCGGAATCGACCCGCAGAACATGTTCCGCTTCTGGGACTGGGTCGGCGGGCGCTATTCGCTGTGGTCGGCCATCGGCCTTTCAATTGCGCTGCAGGTCGGTTTCGCTGACTTCGAAAAACTGCTTGCTGGCGCCCGCGCCATGGACACGCATTTTAAAACGGCGCCGCTCTCGGAAAACATGCCGGCCTTGCTCGCCCTTGTCGGCGTCTGGAACCGTAACTTCCAGAATATCCGGGCCCATGCGGTCCTGCCCTATGATCAGCATCTCCATCGCTTGCCGGCTTACCTGCAACAGGCGGACATGGAATCGAACGGCAAGCGGGTTGGGTCAGATGGTGCGCCGGTCGCCCACGAGACGGGGCCTGTGTTGTTCGGCGAGCCGGGCACAAACGGTCAGCACGCATTTTACCAGCTTCTCCATCAGGGCACGGACATTGTCTCGGCGGATTTCATCGCCGCGGCGAACAACGCCGTTGAGCTTGGCGATCATCACCAATTGTTGCTTGCAAATTTTCTGGCGCAAACCGAAGCGCTCATGCGTGGCAAAAACGAGCCGGAAGTGCGCGCCGAGCTTGCCGCTGACGGAATGACGCCCGCGGATGTCGATCGGCTTGCGCCGCACAAAGTGTTTCCGGGCGGCCGTCCGACAAATTCCATCTTGATGGAGCGCCTGACGCCACAGACCCTCGGCGCGCTGCTCGCGCTTTATGAACATAAAATTTTCTGTCAGGGCGTTATCTGGGGTGTCAATTCTTTCGACCAGTGGGGCGTTGAACTTGGCAAGGCGCTGGCGACGTCGATCCTGCCGGAAATTGCCGGCGCCGGTGAAGGGCGCCCTGCCGCCACGGCGCACGATTCGTCCACGAACGGATTAATCGACTGGATCAATGCGGCGCGCGCGCCGAAGTCATAAACCCCGCCAATTTGCAAGACTTGTTCGAATTTCCCGGAAATGCGAAGTTCGCCGTTGGCAATAAACGCTCGGTTCTGGGCAAGGCAATTAACGTCGTGAAGGTTATGAAATCGGCAGTCAAATATATCACCGCATGCGTCGTTTTATTTGCCTCACTACAAACGCTCGCGGACGAATTGCCGACGCACGCCAATATTCAAACATCGAAAGGCAACATCGTCGTTGCGCTTGACACTGAAGCGGCGCCCGCAACCGTTGCGAATTTTCTGGGCTATGCAGGCGCCGGTCATTTTGACCGAACGATCTTTCACCGCGTGGTGCGTGGGTATGTCATTCAGGGCGGCGGTTTCTCGCAATATTTTAACGAGCGTCCAACACGCGATCCGATCCCCTATGAAGGCGATAACGGCCTGAAAAATACGCGCCGGACAATCGCCATGGCGCGCGGCAATGACGAAGATAGCGCGCAGGCGCAATGGTTCATCAATCTGCGCGACAATGAAGACCTCGATCATCGCGTCACTGATCTTGGGCCGATCTTCGGCTATGCTGTATTCGGCCACGTCGTTGAGGGCATGGACATCGCCGATGCCATTGGCGCCGTTGAAACCGGTGAAGGCGGCCCGTTTGATGCCGAGGTTCCGGTCGAGCCGATTATTATTCTAAGGGTCGATCCGATTGAGTGGGACGCGGCGCCAGATCCCCCCGAATAAGTAACGCGCCGCCGCATTTCCCCGCCCCGTTTCCCCGGCGAAAGCCGGGGCCCAGAAGCGGTGAGTATCGCGGCCTGCGGCGCTGGATCCCGGCTTTCGCCGGGAAGGCGGAGCGCTGAGGGAACGAGCTTTCTCTTATCCCTAAATCATCACGTAACCAATTCAGGTCTCGTTTACGCCTCGGCGGTACGCTTTTGCGCTCCCGCTGTTCGTTGCAAGTTGATCGAGTTGATGCGCTTACGGAATAAAAAAACCAACACAGTAACAGGCTTGCTGGCGGCAATCGTGCTGACGGCATCCCATACCGAGGCGGCGGCGCAACGGACAGGCGCCTTCACGGATATTCAATCGCAGGAACTCGTGTTTGGTGGACATCCCGGCAGCGACGACGGCGCCGGTCCGGTCCGGGACATCAGCTTCGAGCTGTTCGTTCCGCCTTCTTACGACCCGGAAAATCCGCCGGGTGTGCTCGTTTTCATCAGTCCGGTTATCCGCGGAAAAGCACCCGATCGTCTGCATGAAACGCTGCGGAAACAAAACCTGATCTGGATCAGCGTCAACGCGTCCGGCGATCAAACTGAAGATTTCGAACGCATGCTGGAAGCTTATGGCAGTCTCGCCTATGTGTTCGAAAATTATAAAATCGACGGTGCGCGTCGTTATCTCGGCGGGTTCGAAAGCGGCGCCCGCATCGCCAGTCTCTTTGCCCAGGACTATCCGCAGTTCTTCAATGGCTATTTATTCTTCAGCGGCGCTGACGATTGGCGGGAGGGTGAAAACAAAAATCAGAATTTCATCAATCGGCGTCGATTTGCCTTTGTCACCGGCGCCCATGACCAGACCCGCGCACGAACGCGGGCCGCCTTCGAAAGTTTTGAAGGCGCCGGCTTAGAAAACATCGAATATTTTGAAATCGAGGGGCTCGGCCATCGCCTGCCTGACGCGGCTGACTTTGGCGAGATTATCGATTTTCTGGATTTGCGCCGCAGCGGCAGATAGGGCGCTGACTACCCCCGCAACGCCGGGTTGATTGCCCCTTGGGCCGGCTTCGGCTATCTCGCGGCTCATGACCCAGAACGAAAACCAGAACCGGAAAAAGAAACAGAAAATCTTCAAGCCGAAGGCGCGCGTCCCCCGCGGCTTTCGTGACCGGCTCGGCGCGGAGATCGCCGCCGAGCGCGACATGCTGGCGAAAATCTCGGCGGTCTATGAGGCCCATGGTTTCGACCCGCTGGAAACGCCGGCCTTTGAATACACTGACGCCCTCGGCAAGTTCCTTCCTGACGTTGACCGGCCCAATGCCGGCGTCTTTTCGCTGCAGGATGACGACGAACAATGGATGAGCCTGCGCTATGATTTAACAGCGCCGCTCGCCCGGTTTGTGGCGGAGCATTATGACGGCCTGCCGAAACCTTTTCGCCGCTACGCCGTTGGTCCCGTCTGGCGCAACGAAAAGCCGGGACCGGGGCGCTTTCGACAGTTTACGCAATGCGACGCTGATACGGTCGGCGCGCCGAGCCCCCATGCCGATGCGGAAATGTGCATGCTGTTTGCAGACGTCATGGAAGCGGCGGGGATCGCGCGCGGGGACTATGTCATTCGCCTCAATGACCGCCGGTTGCTGACCGGGCTTTTGGAAACGACCGGGCTTGCCGGCGAGGGCGAAGCGGAAACCGCGCAGCGGCTTACCGTCCTGCGCGCGCTCGATAAACTCGACCGGCTGGGCGAGGAGGGCGTGAAGCTTTTGCTCGGGCCGGGTCGCAAAGATGAAAGCGGCGACTTCACCGGCGGCGCCGGCCTTGGCGCGGATCAGATCGACCGGGTCATGACTTTCGTCACATCGACGGCGGCGACCAATGAAGAAACCTGCAATCGTCTCACAGAGTTTTTTGCGGGCTCGGAAACCGGCATGGCGGGCGTCAACGACATGCGCGAGATTTCCGCGCAGGCCGCAGCCCTCGGTTACGCTGAAGACCGTATACAGATCGATTTGTCGATAATTCGCGGACTTGAATATTATACCGGCCCCGTCTTCGAGGCCGATCTCACATTTGAGGCGAAAGACGACAAGGGCCGGCCAGTGCGCTTCGGATCGGTCGGCGGCGGCGGGCGCTATGACGGCCTCGTCAAACGGTTCAAGGGCGTTGAGGTGCCGGCGGTCGGCATCTCTGTTGGCGTCTCGCGGTTGCTTACTGCTCTTGAATTTAAAAACATGGGCGACGCGCAAGCGGATGGCCCGGTGATCGTCCTTGCCCTCGAAAAAGACCAGATGGCGCAATATCAGTTGATGGCGGCGGAATTACGCGCCGCTGGATTGCGCGCCGAGGTCTATCTCGGCGGCTCAAATTTCGCCAAGCAGCTCAAATATGCAGACAAACGCATGGCGCCGGTCGCGATCATTCAGGGATCGGATGAACGCGAGAAAGGCGAGGTTACGATCAAAGACCTTGTTCTCGGTGCGGCGCTTTCGAAAAATATCGAAGACAACAAGGAATGGCGCGAAGACCAGCCGGCGCAGTTTACCGTGAAGCGCGACGGGCTTGTTGAGGCGGTTAAAAACACGTTGGCCCGGCGGTAACAGACCGTGCTGGATCCATCTCTCTCCCGCTCATCCCGGCCTACGCCGGGATGAGCGGGAGTAATAATACTTATGCAACTGATCCTGACGCGCTTTAAGCGAAGACCCACAACACGCCGGAAATCGTCACGATGGAGAGAGATGTTGTAACCAGAACCGCCGCCGCGGTTTCGGTTTTGTAAACGCCATACTGGCTTGCCATGATGAACGTTACAACGCCCGTCGGCACGAAGGTAAAGAGCGCCAGCGCGCCGATATAATTCGGATCGCTAACGCCCAGCGCCAGTGCAAGGCTGAGGGCGATGGCCGGCAGCAGCGCCATTTTCGCCGCCGCGATTAGCGCAACGCGGCCGGCGACTTGTCCGACCGGCGGAAATTTGTGGGTTGCCAGAAAAAGGCCGAGCGATACCAGCGCCGTCGGGCCGGCGGCGCGGCCGAGATAATCAAAAAATGTTTCAAACGGTCCGGTGAGCGGCAATCCGAGAGCGGAATAAATAAACCCGGCAGCCATGCCGATAACGAGGGGGTTGCGCAACGCCCCTGACAAGTTCGCGAGAATGCCGGCGCCTTTTTCTTTCGGCGCCATCAAAGCCGCGCCAATGGCGATAAAGATCGTGCCTTCGATCAGCATCAGGACGATAAATGGCCGCGACCAGCCATCGATATTCATGGCGATCGGCAGCCCAAGAAACACAGCGTTGCCAAGGGTCGACGAAAACCCGTGCGCGCCGGCCTCGGCGCTGTTGAGCTTGAAAAAAACCTTCGACGCAAAATATCCGCCGAACATGGCAACCGCTGCGGCGACCGCATAAGCGCCCGCAATGCCAAGATCGGCGATGCCGGGGGGATCTGTACGCGCGGCAAGGCCGAACAGCGCCACAGGCATGGCGAGGCGAAAGACAAACCGGTTCAGCGCCTGCGCGTCGTCTGCGCCGAGCGCAGAAAAGCGCGCGGCGGCAAAGCCGGCGGCGATGATTGCAAAGACAGGTAGAGCGACGGATAAGACGGCGGACATTGGGAAACCCCGGCAACGGCGTTCCGTCTCTCACGGGGTTTGCGTTTCGGGGTCAAGTTTTGAGAAATAAGCGTCGGACAGACGCCATAAACCTTGGATTTCCCGGGGGCTGGGGGGCGATGGTTAAAAACCGGAATTTCCGCCGCCAGCGCCTGTCCGACATTGGTAAGATGGCGTGTGAATGGGGCGCGCGAGGGGACCAAATAAGGCCATTTCGTGGAGGCCGCGGTGTTTTTGCCGGTGGAAACAGCGCTCAAAGCCTTGCTCTCCACCAAATCACGGGCGATGCTGGCGCTAATGAGTTCGCCGAAATCCATCGAACCACAGCGTCGCGCGCGCCTTGTCTCGAAAAGAGGCCGAACGCCGGCCCCCGTTGCTTTCACAAGATCAGAACTGACCCGCATTCTGGGCGTCTATGGTCATTTCGTCGCCGCCGGCGAGTGGCGCGATTACGCCATTGATTGCCTGTCTGAGCGGGCGGTGTTTTCGATTTTTCGAAAAGCGTCGGAAGTGCCGTTATACCGGATCGAAAAACGCCCGTCATTGGCGCGCAAACAGGGCGAGTGGATGATTGTTTCCATGACGGGCGCGATTTTAAAACGCGGCCATCAACTCAGTCAGGTCTTGAAACTGTTCGACCGGCAGAAACTAAAGCTCGCGACCTGACGCAAATTCGCTCCGCGCCGCACAGGCTTCGATCGTTTCTTCAAAGACGTGACGCTGCGCATGGCTGCCGCCGATCCGATGCAGCGATGGTGCGAGCGCGTTCAGTATTTTTGCAGCGCTGTCGCGTTCGCCGCGCTGGAAGGCAATGATCGCTTCGCCGGCCGGGACGGCGATGTCGGTCCAGACTTCCGCCGTTGCATCGTCCGTCGTTTCTGCGCGCTTGCGCATACCCTCCAGAAAGGTGTCCGCCTC
>JAJFFU010000237.1 GCA_021776465.1 Parvularculaceae bacterium | reverse complement strand
GTAGCTGCGGAAATCAATACGAAGATGGACGCATCGCGCGCGCAGGTCTCAGCGCGCCTGGCGCAATCCGACGCGTCGCTTACGCGGGCGCTTGACGAACAGTTTGAGGCGCTCAGCCAACTCATTTCAAACTCCATTTGTTCGCCGGAAATAACGAACGAAATTAGCCAGTCTGTTTATCGAGTTTGGTTTGAAAACGAGGACGGTGAAGCATTGTGGTCAGGTACAGCATGGGTCGCTGATCGCGAAAATGGCGTGCTCGCGACAAATGCTCACGTAGCCGAAGATTTTGTGAACCCTGAGGGCGATAAAGCAATATTTGGCTTCGCCATCGCGCCGGGTTCAAGTACGGCGCACAAAATTCTCGGCGGACGAATTCATGACGCCCGCAATAAGTTTGCCGAAGACATCGAATTTTTCGATCCGATGTTGCTTTACGGTGATAGTCCGTTCTTCCCGCCTATTCTTCACGGGTTCGATCTCGCCCTGCTTTTTGTCGATCCGTCCGAAGAGCTTCGGCCGGCGATTGCGTTGATGAGTGATGACGACGTTCGCGCTTTGCCGACAAACACCGCCGTCGCGCGGATCGGATATCCGACGTCTTATTATGACGATTATCAACAGATTTCGACAACGCCGCAGGTGCAGTCAGGCCACATAATCGCCCAAAAACACTTCCTTCAATTTGGCGACGACGCCGAGCATTTTCTTGCGCTCTTGCACAATGTGCCGTCCGGGCCGGGATCGAGCGGCAGTCCTATAATCAGTTGCGCTGGTGAAGTGGTCGGCGTGCATTCCAACCGGGTAGGCGAGTATCTGCAAAACGCCGGTCAGCGCGTTGATTTGTTGCGTGAATTGTTGGAGCAGCGCGATATTGCCGCCACATCGCAAACCCATCGGCCGGTTTGGCGCGCTATGCTCGACGATCCCGAAGTCGAGATATATTCCGCACATCAACTAATTCCGTTTGCGCTGTCACGTAAAAACGATCTGGCGATTTCGGACCTTGAGTTCGTCATAACGCCGACCCGTATTGGTTTCGAGGAAGGTCCCGTCACCGTCTGTCTGGAAGAGGGCGCCACAAGCGGTGATCCAACTGGCGCAGATCCATTCAGCGCTGCGATGGAGCTGGGATCAACGCGCGAGGAAGGCTCGGTTTGCATTGACGACTTTGAATATTCCGGGATTTGGACAGGCGGCGCATTCACCCTTGAGCCGAATGCATATTATATGATTTACGCCTTTCCGAATGCAGTGCATCCTTCGGAAAAAAAATATTCCGGGTATGAATGCCAGATCGACGCACTCAGACTTCGCCGCGAAGACCGTACGGCGTTTGATGATTTTGATTCTAAAACGGCGTCATATGGCGGGCGCACTGTTGCGTATACATATTTCGACACGCGCGCTGCCGACGACGAACAGGAGATCGAAGTTTTCCTCGAGTTTGAGGGCGCCAACATCGACGCGTGTAACGAAAACCGGCATGACTTTGCGATCCAGAAAATTGTATTCGAGGACGGTCTTGAGCCGCCCATAGAACTCGTCAGCGCGTCAATTAGCGACCGGCTAAATGTTGCAGTTACCTATGTACGCGACAAAATTCGCAATGTTACGGAATAATCGCGCCGGCGGATGACGGTGCTAAACTTTCCGTTCCACGTTGCCCGCGGCGTCCCTGCCTGAATTATCACCCGCGCGGCGCTGCTGCGCGGGTCAGCCGGTCGTTGATCGCTTCGCCTAACCCGTCGCGGGGGATGGGTGCGACCGCGATGGCGCTTAGGCCAAGCGTCTGACATCGCTCATCGAGGGTGCGCAAATATCGGAACAGGTTGGCCGCCGCCTCGCGCATATCGCTGGCCTCGCTCAAATTCATGGCCGCGCTTGCGTCTTTGCCTTTGATGTGGCCCGAGATATCGCCGAACCCTAAAAACGCTTCGCCAGCTTCGGCGTGCGCTGCGTTGAGGCGCAGGGTTGCGCGCGGCGCGTAGTGACTGGCGAGCATGCCGGGGGCGAGCGGTTTGTCCGCCTGCGGAGGACTATTGAGCGGCGCGCCGATGACACGCTCGATTTCTTCGCGCGCTGCGCCGCCGGGCCGCAGCAAGGTCGCAATGTCGCCGTCCACTTTGACGATGGTCGATTCAATCCCGACCCGGCAGGGCCCGCCGTCGATGATCGCGTCCGGCTCGATCAAGAGTTGGCCCTCGCGCACATGCTGCGCCGTTGTCGGGCTGATCCGGCCCGACCGGTTGGCGCTTGGCGCGGCCAGCGGCCGGTCAGCGGCGCGGATAAGCGCGCGCGCGCTGTCATGGCCCGGCGCCCGCACGGCTGCCGTATCGAGCCCGGCCGAAACGAGCAGCGATAATTTTGCGTCGGCGCGTCGCGGCAGAACAAGCGTCAGCGGTCCCGGCCAGAACGCATCGATCAGCTTTTGCGCCAGGGGCGGGACGACAACATAATGCGCCGCCATTTCCGCATCGGCCACATGGCAGATCAGCGGATTGAACCGCGGCCGGCCTTTGGCCTCAAAAATCTTTGCAACCGCATCGTCATTGGTCGCATCCGCCGCGAGGCCATAGACCGTCTCCGTCGGCATGACGACAAGGCCGCCAGCACGGATGATTGCGGCGGCATTTGTGATATCGGCGTTGCTGGTCATTACGATGAAGCCAATAGTACGAGCATGCCTGAGACGCCAGCGTTGTCCGGTTGCCGCAAGCGGTTCGCCTGCAAGGGGGATCGCCAGGGCGCCGCATCGTTTCAACGCCTGCGCTGTATATCGGTCTGTTCTTCACGGGCGCGAGCCGCCATAAGACTTTGCGACTTAAAAGGACGCTTTCCCATGACATTCTCAACGCCCATTCGCGACATGCGATTTGTTCTGGAACACGCTGCCGGGTTTTCCGCCGTTGAGAAGACCGGCGCTTACCCGGAATTGTCCGATGACCTTGTTGCGGCGGTCATGGAGGAAATGGGCAAGTTCTGCGATCAAATCATTGCGCCGTTGAACGAAGGCAGCGACCGCGAGGGCGCGCGCCTTGAAAACGGCGTTGTCCGCACCAGCCCCGGTTTCAGGGACGCCTATGGCCAATATGTGGAAGGCGGCTGGAACTCGCTGGCCTTTCCCGAAGCATGGGGCGGGCAGGGCTTGCCGTCGACCCTCGCCAATACGCTTGTGGATGCGCTGAACGGCGCGTGCATGTCGTTCGCCATCGGCACGACGCTGACCACCGGCGCCGTGAAAGCGATCATGCATGCGGGGACTGACGAACAGAAAAAGCTTTATCTGGAAAAGATGGTGTCCGGGGCGTGGACCGGGACCATGAATTTGACCGAGCCGCAGGCCGGTTCGGACTTGTCCGCGATCCGCGCCAAGGCCGAGCCGACGGGTGATGGCCGCTACAAAATCAGTGGACAGAAGATTTTCATTACCTATGGCGATCACGACTTCACTGACAATATCATTCATCTCGTGCTCGCGCGCTTGCCCGATGCGCCGGCAGGAACGGGGGGCATTTCCATGTTCATCGTCGCGAACACCCATGTAAACGAGGACGGCTCGCTGGGCGCGCGCAACGATGTGCAGTGCATCAAGCTGGAAGAAAAGATGGGCCTCCATGGCAGCCCGACTTGCGTCATGGCCTTTGGCGAGGCGGGCGAATGTTACGGCACGCTCCTTGGCGACGAGAACAAGGGCCTGAAAAACATGTTCGTGATGATGAACTCGGCGCGCCTCGATGTGGGCTTGCAAGGGGTCGGCGTCGCGGAGCGGGCGTTTCAGCGGGCCCTCGCCTTTGCGCAGGACCGCCGGCAAGGCCGTGCGCCCGGCGACAAAACCGGCGACATGATCCCGATATACGACCATGCTGATGTGCGGCGCATGTTGCTCGACATGAAGGCGATGGTCGAGGGCGCGCGCGGCATTTGTTACGCCAACGCCGTCGCCTATGACCTTGCGCGCCATGCGCCTGACGAGGGCGAGCGGCGCAAGGCTTCGGCGCTTGAAGGGTTGCTGACGCCGATCTCAAAAGCCTGGTCGACCGACCGCGCCAATGACGTCGCCTCGATCGGCGTACAGATCCATGGCGGCATGGGCTATATTGAGGAAACGGGCGCGGCCCAACACATGCGCGATGCGCGCATCGCGGCGATTTACGAAGGCACAAACGGCATTCAGGCCATGGACCTTGTCGGGCGCAAGCTGCAGGGCGACGGCGGCGCGGCGGCGAACGCGTTTATTTCACAAGCGGCAAAAGAAGCAGACCTTGCGAGCGCGGCGAAGCGCGAGGACATCGCCCATTGCGGGCGAAGACTTGCCGGGGCCGTCATTGCCCTGAAGACATCGACCGATGCGTTGCTGGAACTGGCGACGTCAGACCAGGAAGCCGTGCTCGCCGCGGCGGCTGATTACCTCAAACAATTCGGCAATGTCGCAGCGGGATATTATCTGACCCGCGGCGCCGTCGCGGCTGCGCTGCTCGTCAAAGAAGACGCCGCCGGCGCCGGCTATTACGAATCAAAAATCGAAATCGCCAAGTTTTTCGCCGACCGCTATTTGACCGAGGCCGTTGCCCTGACCGACTCCGTGAAGGCCGGCGCTATACCGCACATCGATCCGGCGTTGTTGAGCGCTTAAGGGGTTGGCGGTGGTTCGCGGCGTTTGGTCCAACTTTGCCATTGACCTTTCACTTTATATTATAAAGTGTAATTTTATTGAGCAAGTTTCGCCCGCATCCCGTCGTAATTGGGTGCGCCTATCATCGCTATCGTTCTCGTGAGGTAAATTTTGAGCGCGACCTTAAAAAATCTGCGCCGCAGCTTGTTCCTGATCTCCGCGCCCATGGTTTTCATCATGTTCGGCCTGCCGCTCAGAGCGGAAGATCTTGGCGCTTCCGGATTTCAGATCGGCGTGCTCTACGCGATTTTTACAGCATCACTGATCGTGCTGCGGCCGCTTGTTGGTATTGGCGTAGATTTCATCGGGCGGCGTTCATTTTTTATCGCCGCGCTCGTGTTCTATCTTGTGGCGAACATACTCTATGCTTTCAGCGAATCCCTCGACAGCCTATATATCGCGCGCGCCCTTCAGGGCGTCGGTTTTTCTTTTCTGGCGATCACGACTGATACAATCACCGCTGACCTGACGGAGCGCGAAGGTCGTAGCGCCGCTATGGGCGCTAACATTGCAAGTCAATCACGCGGCGGCATGGCGGGCGCATTTATCGGCTTTACATTGGTCGGCGTCATCCCCAACGAAGCTTGGCAATATTCATTCGCCATATATTCTGTGATCGCAGTCCTCGGCGTCATCTTCGCCTGGCGTTTCGTTCCTGAAACACTAAACCAGGAGCACAAAACGCAGTCAAAGGCGCGGTTCAAATTCCCCGCAAAATACTATCGGTTATTGTTGGTCATTTTTCTCGCCGCCTTCGCGGCCGCAGTTATACAACCCTACTATCTCGTTTATCTCCGTGGACGGCTGGACCTGGAAGTTACGGCTCTTGCCGCGGTTTTTATTCCCGTGGGCATCGCCTATGCAATTTTGCCAATCTGGCTTGGAAAGATTACGGGACGCATCAATCGCGCATTGACCATCAGTATGGGTCTTGTCATCGCGGCCGGCTTTTACGTGGCTGTCCCCCACATCGATTCGTTTATCTGGCTGATCACCGCCTTTACCGGCGCAGCGATCGGCAGCGTTCTCATTGACCTCACTAAAAACGCATGGATTGCAGATATTTCTGGCGCACAAGCGACGGGACGGACCTTTGGTTTGGTGGCTTTTGTCGCCGGCGCCGGCGCGGCGTTGGGCCCGCTTGCCGGCGGCGCCATCTATGATGGTTTCGGCAAAGATTACATTTTCTACTTCGCCGGCGCCGTGTTCCTTTTCGCATTGTTACTGGCGTTACGGTTTATCAGGAAGCCATAATCCTGTTTTCAATAAATGGCTGCCATCGAGCGTGGCGTGACGTACCGAGCAGATGTCGATATTTTAGTCGGCCGCTGAGACCAACGTTCAAGCGCCGATAAACGCGCGCCTCAGTCCCAGCTTTCGCACAGGTCGCGACTGCCGCCATTGTCGTAACAATTTTTGATTGCGGATGCTTCGCCGAAGACTGAGAGCGTGTCGAGTGCGGTTTCGCCAAAGCTCATGGAGCCGCAAGCGGAAAGCAGGGCGCTCAAAGCGCAAACCAGCATTGTTTTTATTTTCACGGAAATCACCTCCTGATTGGCTCGACTATATTAGGCGGCAAATCTGACCGAATCGTGGCCGGCTGCGCGCAGGCCCGAATACTTTGCGCAGGGCCTGTCAGTTGTGGTACCCCTGCTTCCATCGCCGAATTGTTCAACCAGCAAAAAGTTTTCCTGAAAATGAACCGTTTCTTTTATCTCAGCGCTTGCGCGCTCATGGCCCCGACGCTTGCATTCAGTCAGCCTTCCGATCGCGCGCTCGATCTCGCGAACCGATACATCATTGTCGACGGCCATATCGATGCGCCGACGTCGATCGCCGATGACGGGACCGACATTGTCGCCGGTAAGAACATTATCGATTTCAGTTATGATCTGGCGAAAGCCGGCGGGCTCGATGCGCCGTTCATGTCGATTTACGTGTCGGCGGATTTTCAGAAAACCGGCGGCGCCAAGGCCCGCGCCGATATTCTCATCGGCCTGATGGAAGCAGTCGCGGCGCGCGACCCGGATAAACTTGTCATTGCCGATAGTGTGAAAGACGTTCGCGACGCTTTTGCCGCCGGCAAGATCGCCCTGCCGCTGGGCATGGAAAACGGCGCGCCGATTGAGGGCGATCTCAACAACCTCAAGCATTTTTACGATCGCGGCGTGCGCTACATCACGCTCGCTCATTCGAAGTCGAACCACATTTCAGACTCGTCCTATGACGATAATGAAAAATGGGACGGGCTTTCCCCGTTCGGTTTTGAACTGGTCAGCGCCATGAACGATATCGGCATGATCATCGACATCAGCCACGTAACGGACGCCGCCGCCGAAGATGTTCTTGGCGTCACGCGTGCGCCGGTGATGGCGACCCATTCATCGCTGCGCCACTTCACGCCCGGCTGGCAGCGCAACATGTCCGACGACCTCGTCAAAAAACTCGGCGACAATGGCGGCGTCATCATGATCAATTACGGCTCCTCGTTTTTAACGGAAACTGCAAACACTTATTCAGCGCCCCGCGATGCAGCGCGCGCTGTTGCCGAAGAAGCGATGGGCCGCGCCATGTCGGACGTTGAAAACACCGCCTTCAACGAGAAATGGCTGGAGGATAATCCCTATCCTTACGCAACACTTGACGACGTTCTCGATCACATCGACCGCGTCGTTTCGCTCGCCGGCGTCGACCATGTGGGCATCGGCTCGGACTATGACGGCGTCGGGGACTCGCTTCCCGTCAATCTCAAAAACGCATCGTCTTTCCCGGT
>JAJFFU010000236.1 GCA_021776465.1 Parvularculaceae bacterium | reverse complement strand
AATGCCTTGCCGCGCGACGTCGGCGCGCCCTCCGGCAACCGCCAGAGTTTCAATTTATACGACATGCCCGTGTTCGTGAAAAACAAGAGCGGCGTGTGCGTATTGCCGACAAAAAGCTGATTGACGAAATCCTCGTCCTTGAACTTCATGCCGGCGCGGCCTTTGCCGCCACGCTTTTGCGCTCGATAGGTCGACAGCGCCGTGCGCTTTACGTAGCCCGAATGGGTCACTGTAACGACCATATCTTCCTGAGCGATCAGGTCTTCGTCCTCAACCTCACCTTCGGCCTCAACGATTTCGGTGCGGCGCGGCGTAGCAAATTCGTCGCGTACTACGGTCAATTCGTTCGTGATGATTTCCATGACCCGTTCGCGCCGGCGCAGAATATCAAGGTAGTCAGCAATTTTTTCCGCCAACCCTTTCAACTCGTCGCCGATTTCATCCCGGCCAAGCGCCGTCAGGCGTTGCAGGCGGAGATCAAGAATTGCTTTTGCCTGCTCCTCCGACAGTTTCAGTGCGCCGCCCTCAGTCATCATGTGGCGCGGATCGGCAACCAGCGCGACTAGCGGCGCAAGGTCTTTCGCCGGCCAGTCGCGTTCCATTAATTGCGCTTTAGCCGTCGCGGGGTCTGGCGCTTTTCGAATAAGCGCCACCACTTCATCAATATTCGCGACAGCGATCGCCAGACCCACGAGAATGTGGGCGCGATCGCGCGCCTTGGCGAGTTCGAATTTCGTGCGCCGGGTGACAACGTCTTCGCGAAATTCAATGAACGATGACAAAACAGCGCGCAGCGTCATCTGCTGCGGCTGACCGCCGTTCAGCGCCAGCATATTGACGCTAAAACTCGATTGCAGCGCAGAATGCCGATAGAGTTGGTTCAGCACCACGTCGGCCGTCGCATCGCGGCGCAATTCGACCACGACGCGAATGCCTTCACGATTTGATTCATCGCGAATGTCGGCAATGCCTTCGATCTTTTTATCGCGCACCAATTCAGCAATGCGCTCGATCATCAGCGCCTTGTTCACCTGAAACGGAATTTCGGTAATGACGATGCCGTAGCGGTCCTTTCGGATTTCGTCGATCGTTGCGCGCCCGCGCATAACAACGGAGCCACGGCCAAGCAGCAGCGCAGCTTTCGCGCCCGTGCGGCCGAGGATCGTGCCGGACGTCGGAAAATCCGGACCTGGCACGATTTCGATCAGTTCATCATCGGTGATCGAAGGGTTCTCGATCATGGCGATCGTTGCATCGACAATCTCGCCAAGATTGTGCGGCGGAATATTTGTCGCCATGCCGACGGCGATGCCGCCCGCACCGTTTACGAGAAGGTTTGGAAACCGCGCCGGCAAGACCATTGGCTCGTGTTCAGAACCGTCATAGTTCGCCTGAAAATCAACGGTGTTTTTTTCGACGTCTTCAAGCAGCGAATGGGCTACTTTTTCCATGCGCACTTCGGTGTAACGATATGCAGCTGGTGGATCGCCGTCGATCGAACCAAAGTTCCCCTGCCCGTCGAGCAATGGCAGGCGCATGGAGAAATCCTGCGCCATCCGCACTAGTGCATCATAAACTGATTGGTCGCCATGCGGATGATATTTACCGATCACGTCGCCAACGACGCGCGCTGATTTCCGGTACTGTTTGTTCCAGTGGTTGCCGTTTTCCTGCATCGACCAAAGGATGCGCCTGTGGACCGGCTTCAGGCCGTCGCGCGCATCGGGGATAGCGCGGCTGACGATGACGCTCATCGCATAGTCGAGATACGACCTGCGCATTTCGTCTTCGATAGAAATCGTGGAAACGCCCGGCTCGCTCACCGGGCCGCCATCATCCGACCCGTTTTGATCGGAATCGTTGTTGTTTTTGTCGTCCGCCATTTATGGAAGAAACCTTTGGAATCGGTTGGAAATTCGGGCGTTCGACTTAGCATCGGCGTGGCCCGAAGCCAAGCGCGCTGAGGGCCAGAAACCGCTTGTTTATTCCGCCTTACCATTCGGTTATGATGCCAACGTCCATCAATTTGGGGATAACGTGAATTCGGCACAAAAAAGATGCGCCATCTCAATGGCTTCTGCGATGTTTCTTAGCGCCTGTGGAGAAACTACGGCGCCGGGCAGCAGCGTCGCGGACGCCGCGCTGCTCGACTTACTGGCGCCCGCTGGCTGGGCCGACGCGGCCGGCGCTTTTGTGAACGGTGCAAATGCGCCCATCGGCTACATAGCGCTCGCCGAATCGCCAGCTGGCGGTGTCCTGATGCGCGTCGATTTGGCGAACCTCGCCGAAGGCTGGCACGGCATCCACCTCCACCAGATTGGCGATTGTTCAGATTATTCTGACGGGTTCAAAGCGTCAGGCGGCCATATCAATCCCGACGATCGCAGCCACGGCTTGCTGACTGCAGACGGTCCGGAACGCGCCGATTTGCCAAACATTTACGCCGGATCAGACGGTCGCGCGACCGCAGAAATTTTTAGCGGATCGATCGCATTGTTTCCGAGTGAAGCCGCCGCCGCAAACATCGGTCCGCATCCATTGATCGACGAGGACGGATTTGCGATTATTGTTCATCTGAATGCGGATGATCACGGAACACAACCGATTGGCGGCGCGGGAAAACGCGTTGCCTGCGCGGCGATAAAAGCGGGCCTTTAAGATTTTCAGCAGTGAGTAGCGTGGGGGTAACAATGATCAAATTCAATCGACGCCAGGTGATAGCAGCCGGCGCAGCGACGGGCGCCTTCGCAACGGCCTCGCCGGGCCTTGCCCATAGTGTTGAAACGTCGGGAAGTTGGACAGCGCGGGCCGATATGCCGTTTCCGGTGCAGGAAATTTATCCCGCGCCATTCTGGAAAAATTCTGCAGCGGGTCAAACACTCAAGCCAACGCCGTTTAACATTATCGTCAACGCCGGCGGTCTATCACCGGACAACGCCAATAATGTTTCGGATGAAACCGTCTGGTTTGATCCCGCGGCAAATGAATGGGGCTATGGAACGCCTCTGCCCACACCGCGCCATCACCTAATGTTGGTCAATAACAATGGCTATCTGTTTGGGATCGGCGGTTTTGCACGCGACGCGGGCGGCGGCTGGCAAATGCGCGCCGATTGCTGGCGTATTGGCGATATTAACGGCGCCTGGACGCCGATGAGCCCGATGCCGCATCCGCAAGCTGAAGCGGTTTGTCAGTCACTTGGCGGCTTTATTCACGTGGTTGGCGGGCGCGCGCCGTCTGGCAGCCGAAATCGGGAATGGGCCGATCATATCGATACCGACGAACATTGGGTATACGACGCTGCGTCGGACCGATGGCGCGATCTCGCGCCGTTGCCGACGCCGCGGAACTCGACCGCCGGCGCGGTGTTGAACGGCATTCTATTCGTGATTGGCGGCCGAACGGTCAGCGACGGCAATAGCGCCGCCGTTGAAGTCTATGATCCGCTTTCAGATCGCTGGGAAAAAGCGCGCCCCATGCCAAAAGCCCAAGGCGGCCTCGCAGCTGCGGTATTAGACGGCAAGATCTACGTTTTCGGCGGCGAATATTTCAGTGCAGGCGGCGGCGGGGTTTTCGCTGACGCCTGGGAATATGATCCTCGCGCTGACCAATGGCGCGCAATCGCCCCGATGCCGCGCCCACGACATGGACTGGGCGCCGTGGCTATGGGAAACTCAATATACGTTCTCGGCGGCGCAGCGAAAGCTGGCGGCGACGAGACCTCGCGGGCTGTCGATGCGTTTTCGATCGCGCCCTGAACGCCGGGCATAGACGGAACGGTTTGGCTTACTTAAAGTCCGTCGACCCGCCGCGCAGGCTCAATTCAGCGCCGTCATCAAAGAGGGATTATCTATGGTCGAAACGTTTCTCGGCTTCTTCCAGGGCCGCGCCATTGGATTTGCCGGCGTCGCAGCAATCCTTCTCATCGCCATCGTCTTTTCAAAAAACCGATTGGCGATCAATCTTCGCATTGTTCTTAGCGCCTTCGCGCTGCAAGCAGCGATCGGCTATTTTGTTCTTCGCACACCGTTTGGCGTTGACCTGATACAGGGCCTGTCGACCGGCGTCACGGCCGTTCTCGGTTACGCCAAAGAAGGCATTGGCATGATCTTTGGCGGATTGGCCGGCGATGATTACGGCACTGTCTTCGCAATCCATGTGTTGCCGATCATCATTTTCTTTTCTGCTTTAATGTCCGTCCTTTACCACATGCGGGTCATGCAGGTGATCGTTGCGGGGGTTGGTGGTTTTCTGAATATTGTAATCGGCACGCGCCCGGTGGAATCGCTAAACGCCGCAGCGAATGTCTTTGTCGGTCAGACAGAAGCCCCGCTGGCGATCAAACCTTATCTTGGCCGCATCACCAACCCGCAACTCTTCGCAATCATGGTGTCGGGACTGGCTTCCGTTGCCGGCACCGTGCTCGCCGCATACGCAACACTCGGCGTCAATCTGGAATATTTACTCGCTGCGAGCTTCATGGCGGCGCCAGGCGGTCTTTTAATGGCGAAACTGATTGTGCCGGACGGATCGGAAAAAGACGATTCCGAACTCACCATCATGGACATTACAAAAGAACGCAGTCCCCATGCGAATGTATTCATGGCCGCCGCCGCCGGCGCGCAGGACGGATTAAAACTCGCCCTCACTATCGGCGCGATGCTGCTCGCGTTTGTCGCCCTGATCGCGCTCGCCAACGGGCTCCTTGGTGGCGTTGGCGGCCTGTTCGGTTTGGATGGCCTGTCTTTGCAGCGCGTCCTCGGTTGGCTGTTTTCGCCACTGATGTATTTGCTGAGTATCCCGTGGGATGAAGCGCAAGCGGCCGGCGCGCTCTTCGGCGAAAAGCTCATTCTCAATGAATTCGTCGCCTATATCAGTTTCATCTCCCAGCCAGACGCCTTCAGCCCCCGCTCCGCCGCGATCATCACATTTGCGCTTTGCGGGTTTGCGAACCTTTCATCGATTGCGATCCTGCTGGGCGGGCTTGGCTCCTTAATCCCCGAACGCATGGAACAGATCGCCCATTATGGCGTCTACGCCATTCTCGCCGGATCCCTGTCCAATTTAATGAGCGCCGCGTTGGCCGGCCTCATTCTTCCTTGATAGGCGACGGCGTCTTGAATTTAATTTGCGCATCGAGGAGGCGTAAAGCGGCGTCTTGAATAATGGCGACGTCATTTTGCCTATGGTTTTTGTAGAAAATGTATTTCCGCACCTTGCCCGTTTCCTCGACGAGGGATGCGACGTTGCGATTGTGACATTGATCGACGTAGAAGGGTCATCTCCGCGCCCAGTCGGGAGCATGCTCGGGGTCGCATCGGACGGCCGCTCCGTGGGAATGATCACTGGCGGTTGCGCGGAAAAGGCTATCATTGCCGAAGCGCTTCAATGTTTGCAAAATCGAGAAAACAAAATCGTGCGATACGGCGCCGGGTCTCCCTACCTCGATGTTGTGTTGCCCTGCGGCTCCGGAATTGATTTGTTGTTCAGCACAAACGATTCCGCCGACATCATTCGCGATGCTGCAACGCTTCACGCTGATCGGCGATCTGCGATTATGACCGTTGACCGAGTGTCGCGAATGTCGAAAATCTTAGATGCCGCGCCGGATCGGCGCGCGCCAAATGAATACATAATGAAATACGACCCGGATTACCGCATCCTGGCGTTTGGCGAGGGCGCAAACCTCATTGCATTATGCAGTGTTGCGCAACAGGCAGGGTATGAAATTACCGCGTTCAGCCCCGATGCCGACGCCCTTGAATTTCTGGCCGGCGCAAATATCGCGGGCCGGCCCATCCACCGGGAAGCGGATTTTACCGCACTGGAGATTGATCGGTTTACGGCCGTTGTGACGCTGTTTCACGAACATGAATGGGAAGCGCCCATTCTTCACGCCGCACTGAACGCCGAAACGGCCTATATCGGCGCCCTTGGCAGCCGGCAGACCCATCAACAACGCCTCGATGCGCTCGCATCAATGCAAGTCACGCAACGGTCGCCCTCGGAAATTCATGGGCCGATCGGGCTCGATATCGGCGCGGCAAACCCGAACGAAATTGCGGTCTCCATTTTGGCGGAGATCGTACGTCACCGACGCGGCCAGTAATGAAAAAAATTGTCCTCGCGATCCTCGCGGCTGGCGCCTCGCAGCGCTTCGGCAGCGACGACAAACTAATGGCGCTCTGGCGCGGCAAGCCGCTTCTCGCCCAGACGCTGGCGACCTATCACCCCATTCCCCTTACTGAACGTTTCGCCATCGTTCGGAAGAGCGCTTCTCCTGTCGCCGAATTATGCCGCGCGTCTGGCTACCAGATATTAGAGAACAACGACGCCGATTCCGGCATCGCGAGCTCTATCGTTCTGGCTGCAAATGATTGCTGCGACGCAGACGGATTAATGATCGCGTTAGGCGATATGCCGTCAATAAAGCGGGGCACCGTAAATGCGTTGATAACAGCATTCGAAAGCGCCGCGCCCAATTCCATCGTGGCCCCAACATCAAAAAACAGACGCGGCCACCCGGTTATATTTTCGACCGACTATTTGCCTGAGCTGAAAGCCTTGCATGGCGACCACGGCGCAGGCGAGGTCATTGAAGAGTACAATAAGAATTTTGTCGCCGTTCCTGTCGATGACGCAGGGATTTTCATCGACTTTGACCGGCCAGACGATTTCGACCGCTCCTGACGCAGACAGAGAATAAAAAGCGTCAAGCAGTTTCGCCGGAACGCGTTTTGCGCTATCCGCGCGACTGGACGGAAACATTCGAGAAGAGTTAGGCGACTATGGTCAGGATTATTGACGGCAAAGCGATTGCAGCGCGAATAACCGATCAGCTCGTCGGACAGTCGAAGCAATTCACAGACAAAAGCGGGGCGGCGCCTTGCCTCGCCGTCGTCCTCGTCGGGAATGATCCGGCGAGTTCGGTTTATGTCCGCAACAAGGGCAAGATGGCGGAAAAAATTGGCTTTCGGTCAATCCAAAAGACCGTTCCCGCTGATACGCCGGAAACCGATCTCATCGCTATCATTGAGACGCTAAACAATGATCCATCGGTCAACGGTATCCTCGTGCAGCTTCCGTTGCCTGAACAGATTGACGAAACGAAGGTCATTGAATTGATCACCCCCGAAAAAGACGTTGACGGCTTTCATCCGATCAGTGTCGGACGTCTCAATTCGGGCGATTTCGACAAGGCGCTCATTCCGTGCACGCCGGCAGGCAGCGTTATTCTCGCGAAAGATGCGTTGGGCGATAATCTATCTGGCAAACATGTCGTTGTCGTCGGGCGGTCCAACATCGTCGGCAAACCCGCGGCGCAATTGTTCCTTGCAGAACATTGCACCGTCACGATTGCGCACAGCAGAACGAAGGATCTACCGGCGCTGGTCAAAACCGCCGATATTGTCGTCGCCGCGGTTGGCAGACCGGAAATGATCAAGGGCGACTGGATCAAACCGGGCGCCACGATCATAGATGTTGGCATCAACCGGGTCGATGCGCCAGAAAAAGGCGCCGGCAAGACAAAGCTGGTCGGCGACGTTGATTTTGATGAAGCGTCAATGGTCGCTGGCGCGATAACGCCTGTTCCGGGCGGCGTTGGTCCGATGACCATCGCCATGCTCATGTCGAACACGTTGAAAGCGGCGAAACGTCAACACGGCCTCGCGGATTAAGCGTCGTCAGTCGCAGGAAGCCGTTCTTTTCTTACTCACTTTAAAGTTCCAAGCTTTTGGTTTGCGTGGGCGTTTGCTAAACACTCTATTCGTACCGGTTTTGAATATCGGCGATCAACGAGGGATGATCCATGTCTGACATTATGAAGTTCGAAGTCGAGAACGGGATCGGCGTCATTACCATCAATTCGCCGCCCGTGAACGCACTCGGCGTCAACGCCCGCCGCGCCATCGCCGAAGGCTTCGAACAGGCATGGGCCGATACATCCGTCAACGCCATTGTCCTGATTTGCGATGGCCGCACTTTTTTTGCGGGCGCCGACATAACGGAGTTTGGCAAACCGCCACAGCAGCCGTCGCTTCCGGAATTGTTGGAATTCATAGAAACCAGCCCCGTACCGTCAATCGCCGCCATCCACGGAACGGCGCTTGGCGGCGGGCTCGAAACCGCCCTGCACTGTCATTACCGGATCGCGACCCCGTCCGCGAAAGCCGGCTTACCGGAGGTCAATCTCGGATTGTTACCCGGCGCTGGCGGCACGCAGCGCCTGCCGCGCATCGTAGGCGTTCCTGCTGCACTCGAAATAATCACAAGCGGCCGGCATGTGTCCGCAGCGGAGGCTTTGTCGCTCGGAATATTTGATGCGTTGGCTGAAGAAGGAAAGTTGCGCGAAAACGCAATTTCATTTGCACTCAAAATTGCCGAAGAAGACGCACCATTAGTTCGCGTCCGTGATCGTCAGGAACACGTTGAAAAACACCGCGGCGATCAGCAGATATTTGATGCATTTCGCAAAAAGAACGCGCGCAAGTTTCGCGGTTTTGAGGCGCCTGAGCGCATCATTCGATGTATCGAAGCGGCTACGAACCTACCCTACGAAGAAGGCGTCGCGGAAGAACGACGGCTGTTTATGGAGCTGCATGACAGCATCAAGTCAAAAGCACAGCGTTATGTGTTTTTTGCTGAACGCCAAACGTCGAAGGTTCCAGATATCCCGAAGGATGCGCCGAAACGCGACGTCAATCGCGTCGGCGTCATCGGCGCCGGTACGATGGGCGGCGGTATCGCGATGAATTTCCTGAATGCCGGCCTGCCGGTGACGTTGATCGAACAATCCCAGGATGCACTCGATCGCGGCCTGTCCGTTATTCGAAAAAATTACGAAAACAGCGCCAAGAAAGGACGCATCTCCGGCGAGCAAGTCGAACAGCGCATGGCGCTGATTTCGCCAAGCACAGATTACAATGACCTTGCCGATCAGGATCTGATTATTGAGGCCGTCTTCGAAACAATGCCAATCAAGAAAGACGTTTTTGGCAAAGTCGATAAAATCGCCAAGGACGGCGCGATCCTCGCTTCAAATACGTCGTATCTCGACCTTGACGAGATTGCAGCATCGACCAGCCGGCCACAGGACGTGATAGGCCTCCATTTCTTTTCGCCCGCGAACGTCATGCCATTGCTAGAAATCGTCCGCGGACAAAAAACTGGAACCGACTTGATCAACACCGCCATGAAATTGGCAAAGCGGATCGGCAAGACGCCGGTTCTGTCTCGTGTCTGCCACGGGTTTATCGCAAACCGCGTCATGACAGTGCGCGGCAAACAGGCTGACGCGATGATCCTGCAGGGCGTCAGCCCCGAAGATATTGATCGCGTGATCTATGACTATGGATTTGCGATGGGCCCTTTCCAAATGCGCGATCTCGTCGGTCTCGATGTCATCGGGCGCGGCTCTAATGAAAAAACCGTGGCCAGCGAACTCGTGGCGCGCGATCGCCTCGGTCAGAAGAAGAATGGCGGCTACTACGATTACGACGAGAACCGAAAAGCGACTCTGTCTCCGATTGCCATGGACATCATCCGGGACGTCGCGTCTGAAAAGGGTTTGAAACATACGCCGGACGCCGACGCGCAAGAAATCATCGCCCGCCTGCTATACCCCGTCGTCAATGAAGGCGCCCGCGTTTTGGACGAGGGCGTCGCCATTCGCGCCTCCGATATCGATATAGCCTGCATCAAGGGGTACAATTGGCCTGTTTATCGCGGCGGGCCGATGTTCTGGGCCGATACCGTCGGCCTCGATAAGATCGTATCCAAACTAAACGCCCTCGAAAAAGAATTCGGCGACGCCTTTACGCCGTCGCCATTCCTCGTAAAGCTTGCCGCCGAGGGAAAAAAGCTCAGTGAGGTTTCTCTGTAATGGCCCGCCAATCCTGACTGTTCTCTGACCCATTAAGCGATCAGTTATTCCCGTCCGATCAGACCATCTCATTGAAAATGTGATGACGAGCACTTTGATCCACCGTTGTTTCCGGCGCCGGGTCGTTTAAGCTGAGCGCTAAATTCTGGGAGGGAATATGCTGCGTATCGTTCAAGTCGTCTTGGCGGCGTTCGTCGCCATGAGTGTAAGCGCTGAAGCGCAAACGCGCACGGCCCTGGTTGGCGGACGCCTGATCGATGGGTTCGGACATGCGCCGATCCATGACAGCGTTGTCTTGATAGACGGCGACACAATTGCGAAAGTCGGCACAGTTGAAACCTTACCGGTGCCAGACGGATACAACGTCGTATCAACAGAAGGCATGGATGTGCTGCCGGGGCTATGGGAAAGCCACGCGCATTTAATGTTGTCGGGGCACGCGGACTACCCCCATTGGCAGGCGACGTATCTTGACCGGTTGGCTGATGAAATCATGCCGGCGACGGCGAGCCATCTGTTGTTGGCGGGCATTACATCGGCGCGCGATCTCGGCGCGCCGCTGGCGCCGTCAAAATCAGTAAAAGAACGGATCGACAGCGGCGCGATCCCCGGTCCACGCCTTTTCATGTCTGGCCCGTTTTTGCAGTACGAAGTCGAAGACTGGCAAACGGCCTATCGTTGGTCGGTGAAATCTGTTGGTGATGCGCGCCGGAGAGTCGCCGAGCTTGACGCAGCCGGCATGGTAATCGTCAAACTTATTGATCAGGACAAGCTGCCTCGCGCAGTGGCGAAAGCGATTGTTGATGAGGCCCATAAGCGCGGCATGAAAGTCGTTGGTCATTCGCACCGGCCGAATGAAATCCGTGTTGGCCTCGAGATCGGCGTTGATAATTTTGAGCATACGGGCCTGACGACCGCGCCTGAATATCCAGCTGACATTATGGAAGCGCTAAAAGAACGCACCGCCACGGGCCGCGTTGCTGGCGGGCCGCTTTACTGGACGCCAACGGTAGAGGGCTTATGGAATTTTGATCGCACCGTCGCCAATCCGGAAAAGCTCGACAACGATTGTTGGGAGCGCGGCCTGAAGGAAGACACGATTGCTGACATTCGCGCGTCAATCGCCAATCCCGGTCAGCTTGGCTACACGCGACTGACACCGCTCAGGAAGCCAACCCTTAAACGAAAGATTGCCCAGTTGCGCGAGGCCGGCGTCGTCTTTCTCGTCGGTACAGACAGCGGCATCCCAATGAAATTTCATTGCCAATCCACCTGGAACGAGATGGACGTGCTCGTCCGCGTGATGGGTCTGCCAGTGATGGATGTGATCCGCGCCGCGGTCTATTGGCCAGCCGTGATGATGGGTGTTGAAGACGAGCTCGGTACGGTGTCAGCAGGAAAGAAAGCCGATATCATCGCCGTCAAAGGCGACGTTCTGGAATATATCAATTTATTGCAGAATGTGGACATGGTGATGAAAGGCGGCGTTCTTTACAAACTGGACGGCGATCCCATTGAGGAAAATCTATAGGGATATTCTTCAACCCCGGGCATGAAGCCATTTGGGCAATAGCGTATACGGATCAAATCCATCTGCCTTGTTCACTTTCACGCCCGCCTCGTCGAACAATTCCTGTAGTTTTCCGTCTTTGAACGCGTCAAATAACTCCGTGCAACCGCCGACAAAGTGTCCGCCGACAAAAACTTGCGGTATCGTTTTTATGTTGGTGCGGGACGCCAGCGCTTGTCTGACCTTCCCGCCCCAACCATCTTTTTGGTATTCGACGGAATCCAGATCGACGGACCGGTACTCAACGCCAAGATGCGCAAACATTTTACGCACCGACCAACAGAATTCACACCACTCCAAAGCAAACAGCACTACCGGTTGGGCGCCGTCGCCAATAACGTCCTTTACAAATTTCACGGATGCAGCGTCAACGTCGGGCGGTGGCGCGTCCTTTGCGGCCGGCGGCGACTTCGGCGATACATCGAAACGAAAACCCGGCGTCGACATTGATAACGCACGCTCTTCATCCGTCATTTCTGATGGAATCTCTTCAAACAACGGCGTCGAAAGATATCGCTCACCAGTGTCAGGCAGCATGCATAAAATATTGGCGCCGTCGGAAGCGGTGTCTGCAACTTCAAGGGCGGCGGCAAATGTCGCGCCCGATGAGGTGCCGACAAAAATTCCCTCCTGCCGCGCCAATTTTAGCGACATGTCCATCGCACGAGCGCCATTGACGGGAATGAACTGATCGATCAGTCCCATATCCATCGCATCGCCAGTTATTTTGGGAATAAAATCCGGCGTCCAACCTTGCATGAGATGCGGCCTGAAGCCTGAATGACTGTCTTTTGGCGAACCGTCATCATTATATTCAGTGCGTTCACCACCCGCCAGAATTTGCGCATTATCCGGCTCGCAGACAATAATCTTCGTCTCCGGGCTCTTTTCCCGAAGAACGCGGCCAACGCCTTGTAGCGTTCCGCCTGTGCCCGCCCCGGTCACCCAATAGTCGAGCGACTTACCCGCAAACGCGTCAAGTATCTCAACCGCAGTAGTTTTGACATGCGCATCAGGATTGGCGGGCGTTTCGAACTGGCGCGCAAGAAACCACCCATGTTGCACGGCAAGTTCTTCCGCCTTTTTGTACATGCCCGTTCCCTTTTCGGAGGCTGGCGTCAACACAACCTTCGCTCCGAGGAAACGCATCAAACGGCGCCGCTCGACCGAAAAACTCTCCGCCATTGTCACCACAAGCGGATAGCCCTTAACGGCGCAAACCATCGCAAGCCCGATGCCTGTATTGCCACTGGTCGCCTCAACGACAGTTTGGCCCGGCGACAAAGACCCGTTTTGCTCCGCCGCCTCGATGATTTCCCGGGCAAGACGGTCCTTTACCGAGCCCATCGGGTTGAACGCCTCGACTTTAACGAAGACGTTGACGTTTTTCGGTGCAAGCTTGTTGATGCGCACAACAGGCGTATCGCCAATCGCTTCCAAAATATTATTTAGCGGTGGCATTGAATTGTCCTTTTTAGCTCGGCTTTGTCACGGTGTTTAAGATACGCCGGACAATTCCACCAGTTGGCCCTGAATCTGAAGCCAAAATGCTGGGCGCAGCCCGTTGTTTTTGCACTGCAGCAAGGGTACACGGGCGCCATGTTGCGAATTACAGACCTTGACCACGCTGTTGCGGGGCGCACCCTCTTTGAGACCGCGTCCGCCCATATTTCACCCGGCTGGAAAGTCGGATTGGTGGGGCGCAACGGCGCCGGTAAATCCACCCTCCTCCAGCTGATCCGCGAAGAAGTGGCGACCGCCAAAGGAGACAACGCCATAAAGATGCAATCGCGCGCCCGGCTCGGTTGGGTCGCGCAGGAGATTGCGGCGACGGACGACATTATTCTCGATGTCGTGCTGGCGGCGGACGAGGAACGCCATTCCCTGATGGAAGAGGTGGAAACCGCGACTGACCCGGACCGCATCGCCGATATTCACACCCGCCTTCTCGACATTGACGCCTGGTCCGCGGAAGCGCGCGCAGCGGAAGTCCTGACTGGGCTTGGTTTTACCAATGACGATTTGAGTCGTCCGTCGCGGGAATTTTCTGGCGGTTGGCGCATGCGCGCAGCGCTCGCCGGGGTGTTATTTTCTCAGCCTGACCTTCTTTTACTGGACGAGCCCACCAACTATCTCGACCTGGAGGGGGCTGCATGGCTGGAAGGCTACATCCAGAAATATCCGTTTACTGTGCTAATCGTTTCCCACGACCGGGAAATGTTAAATCGTTGCGTCACCCACACCATGGCGCTTGAACACAAGAAATTCTCCATCACGCCCGGCGGATATGATGCGTGGCTTAAATTGCGCGCCGCCAAACTGGCGCAACTTGAAAGCCAGCAAACAAAACAAGAGGCGGACAAAAAACACCTGCAAAGCTTTGTTGACCGGTTCAAAGCCAAAGCTTCAAAGGCGCGGCAAGCCCAGTCCCGTGTCAAAATGCTGGAAAAGATGCAGGATATCTCCATCCCGATCGCTGAGCGAACAACGCCCTTCCACTTCCCGGCGCCCAAAGACGAATTGTCGCCGCCCATGTTGCAACTTCAAGGGGCGGACCTTGGCTATGGCGAGACCGCAAAAATATTATCCAATGTCGATTTACGGGTCGATCCGGATGACCGCATCGCGATCGTCGGAACGAATGGGCAGGGCAAAACCACGCTGGTGAAGTCCATCGCACAGCGCCTGCCGTTAATGGCGGGAGACTGCACTGCGGCAAGATCCCTCCGGGTGGGATATTTTTCTCAGGATCAGCTTGATGAGTTGACGGTCGGCCACACCGTGCTTGAACATGTTGCTCGCGCACTACCAAAGGAAATGCCCGAAGCCAAACGCCGGGGCGTCGCGGCGCAGATGGGGTTTTCT
>JAJFFU010000235.1 GCA_021776465.1 Parvularculaceae bacterium | reverse complement strand
CCCCTAGCGCGACGCCGTTGCGATCGCCTGCGCAATCGCGGCGCGCATCGCTTTTTCCGAATGTCGGATTGTTAAGCTGTCAACAATTTCGCCCGTGTCGGCGTCAACCAACAATGTAAACCCCGTTGCGCCCTTATATTGCGGATAGATTTGGCCAAGCCCTTCGCGCGCCGCTTTATCAGCAACAGCCCCGCGCTGGCCGAGCGTAAAATCAAGCTTTACGAACTTCACAGGCTGGTCGGAGAAATCCGGGATGAGCGCTTTCAGGCGCGGCTCCAGGATCTTGCAGGACGAACACCAGGCAGATGAAAACGTGGCGGCGATGATCTCAGGCTCTGCAACGTGAGAATAATCCGCGTCAGTCGCCGACGTACGCCCTAACACCGCGAAGACGCCAACGCCGAGCAACAAAACGACGAAGAACAGAATATCTTTGGTTCTTTTCATAGCCATTATGGTAGCGCGAATTCAATTCACGAAACAACTTGCTAGGCAGCACAAGCGCGTGATTGGGGGGGGGCAGGTCATGCGCCGCCAATGCTCAACCCTGAAACGGATCTTTCATCAAGATGACATCGTCGCGTTCCGGGCTCGTCGAGACAAGCGCGATCGGCGTTTCGATGATTTCCTCGATCCGTCGAACATACTTTACCGCCTCGGCGGGAAGATCGGCCCAAGAGCGCGCCTTCTCGGTCGAGCCGGACCAGCCGTCCATGGTTTCATATACCGGTTCTGCAGCGGCCTGGTTGTGGGCGCCGGCGGGCAGGTAATCGAACTCTTTGCCGTTGATGCTGTAGCCTGTGCAGACCTTCAGTTCTTCAAATCCGTCGAGCACGTCGAGTTTCGTCAGCGCAATGCCGTCGACGCCGGAAATTTTCAGGCTTTGGCGCACAAGCGCTGCATCGAACCAACCGCAGCGACGCTGTCGCCCGGTCACCGTTCCAAATTCATGACCGCGCTCACCAAGGCGACGTCCCGTTTCATCTTCGAGTTCTGTCGGGAACGGCCCTTCGCCAACCCGCGTCGTATAGGCTTTGACGATCCCGAGCACATAACCGATGGCGCTCGGCCCGACGCCAGCGCCAGCCGCCGCATGGCCGGCGACCGTGTTCGACGACGTCACGTAAGGATATGTGCCGTGATCCACATCGAGAAGCACGCCTTGCGCGCCTTCAAACAAGATACGCTTGCCGGCGGCGCGCATGGCGTCAAGTTCGCGCCATGTCGCTCGCGCGAACGGCGCGATCTTCGGCGCGACTTCGCTCAGCATACGAAGCAAATCCGCCGCGTCAACGTCGTCAGCGCCATATCCACGCCGCAATGCATTGTGATGCGTCAGTAAGTTTTCGACTTTTTCCGGTAAGCTTTCCGGATCGGCCAGATCAGCAACGCGCAGCGCCCGTCGCCCGGCGCGATCTTCATAGGCCGGGCCAATGCCGCGTTTTGTGGTGCCAATCTTGACGCCGCTTGCCGCGCCCTCGCGCAAGGCGTCAAGCTCTTGATGCACTGGCAGGATTAGCGTCGCGTTCTCCGCAATCATCAGATTATCGGGCGTAACAGAAACGCCCTGTTTGGCGATGCGCTCAATTTCTGCAAGCAAAGCGATGGGATCAACAACAACACCCGAACCAATAATCCCGACGCAGTTCTCGCGAACGACGCCCGACGGCAAGAGCGACAACTTGTATACCGTCTCGCCAATAACGAGCGTATGACCGGCATTGTGCCCGCCTTGAAAGCGCACCACGACATCGGCCCGCGCCGACAACCAGTCGACGATCTTGCCCTTGCCCTCATCGCCCCATTGCGCGCCGATTACCGCGACGTCCGCCATATTTCGATCCTTATAGAGTTGCCATTGATTTGCCGGAAATTCCGCAGCGCACCATAGGCGCTCGGGGCCATTGGTCAACGATTCGTCTGGCGCGGGGTTGAGAGAACACCCGCCGTCGTTGTCTTATGGAGGCTATGCGCGGCGACGCGCCACCGGAACGCAGGAGATGACGATGAAAACAGAATTGATTGCCGCGGCGCTTTGCCTGGCATTTCCAGCGACTGCGCCAGCCTTCGCCCAGACCCAACAACCGGCCCCGCCGCCGCCATGCCAGGAGGACGTCTATGACGATTTCGATTTCTGGCTGGGGACCTGGGAGGTAACGACCCCTGACGGCCAGCCGGCGGGAACCAACGTCATTAGTGAGCGGGAAAATGGCTGCCTGCTAATTGAAGAGTGGACCAGCGTTTCCGGCGGCACAGGGCAAAGTTATAATTACTATGATCCCGGTCTGAAAATATGGCGACAGGTCTGGGTCTCCGGCGGTGCGATCATTGATTATACGGGCGGCCTGAACGATGCTGGCGAAATGGTGCTCGAAGGCGAGATATCAAACCGCAACGGCACGACCGCCCCTTTCCGCGGCACATGGACATTGCAGGACGACGGAACCGTCAAACAGTATTTCCAGCAATATGATCCGGATGCGGAAGAATGGAACGACTGGTTTACCGGGATTTACAAGAAGAAAGACTAGTCGATTGGGGTAGGTACCGATCTACAGATCCCTACCCCGACAACACTGCTTCCTAAAAAGCCAGCGCTTTCGCTTGTTTTACATGCGACAGAGCGCGAACCTTCGCCAACACGGCATCGCTTACCGGCTCATCCACCGCGACGAGAGCGATCGCCTCTTCGCCCGGCGCCGATCGGCCAAGATTAAAGGTTGCGATATTGACCTTCGCCGTCCCTAGCGCCGCGCCAAGGGCGCCAATGAAACCCGGCTTGTCGTCGTTGGTTGTGTAGAGCATGTGCGGAGAGAAACCCGCCTCCATGTCAACGCCTTTGATCTCAATGATGCGCGGCTCGCCGCCGAAGACCGTCCCGGACACTGACCGGTCCTGATTTTCGGTGACGAGGCGCAGGCTAATAACACTGTCATACGCGTCAGCGTCGTCGCGATAGGTTTCCGCAATAGAGATCCCGCGATCCTTGGCGATCACCGGTGCATTCACGGTATTGATTTCCGACAGCATGGGCTTCAACACGCCGGCGACTGCCGCCGCGGTCAACGGTTTGGTATTTAACGCAGCCACATCGCCCTCATAGGTGATCTCGATTTTTTTAACTGCGCTCTCCGAAAGCTGACCGGCAAAGGCGCCGAGCTTTTCGCAAAGGGCAATGAACGGTTTCAGGCGCGGCGCCTCTTCCGCGGTGACCGATGGCGAGTTCAGGGAATTCGAAACCGCGCCGCGCACCAGATAGTCCGCCATTTGCTCGGCGATCTGGATTGCAACATTTTCCTGAGCCTCCCGCGTTGAGGCGCCGAGATGGGGCGTCGCCACGACTTTCGCGTGGCCAAACAACGGATG
>JAJFFU010000234.1 GCA_021776465.1 Parvularculaceae bacterium | reverse complement strand
GCGACCAGCGAAAGATGCGCCGGATCGTCTTGCGCCGACGCTGTCGCTGTTATGAGCAACGCCGCTGTAGCGGCGCCGAAAATTTTCACTCGCATATTTTTCTGAACCTATTTGCTAGAGCCGCTCTGGATAAACCGGCTGAATATCGACCGGCAGGTCCGTGAGCGATGCGATCACGGCTTCGGCGTTAGCGTCAAGCTTTGCATATTTGTCGAGAAACGCTTGCGCCCCATCATAATCGCCGTCGCCCTGCACGATCACGACGTCGCGGGTAAGGTCCGAAATCGCCTGTTCAAGCACGGGAAAATCAAGCCGGAAATTTTGTTCGGCTTCATCCCAGGAAAATGCGCCGGCTTCCTTGAAATACATGTACTGAAACGCCGCGCCCTTGCCGTGCGCTTCATTGATACCAAATCTCATGGAGCGGAATAATCCGACGAAATAAGTCGCGAGGAAATTTTCTTTCTCCGCCACAGGCATATCGCCGCGCTCCATCATAAAGAGGATATTGTACGCACCAAGGACATCGGCCTTGCCTTCTTCGGTGCCCGTATACAATTCTCGCAGCTCAGCACTGACCGTCGTTTCCTCACCGTTCTTGGTGATCGTTCCCGGCCCGAGGCTATGGGCGAGTTCGTGAAACAACGTTCCGCCGGCCATATATTTTTTCATGAGCAGCGAGGCCTGATCAGCGACAAGAACATCTTCCGCCATGGGCGCCAGAATGCGGTCAAATTTCGCGCCAAGGACATTGGAGAGAATAACTTTCTTAGCGCCTTTTGCTTCGCGCACGCGTTCGTCGTTCGGGAGATTGAACGCAATGGTCTGTACGCCCGGCACATTGTCGCCGCCGCCATGCACCTGATCGGCCACGACAATCGGCGAGCTAAAACCGCGGCGGAAGTTTTTGTAGGAGTCGTCTACCGGCAGGTTCGCCTCCATATCGCGCAGGAAATCCTTGTATTTCGCGAGCGCTGCAGACTCCTCAGGGTTTTTGATGGTGATAAACGCTTCGTATGCTGTTTTGTAACCGAAGAGGTTGTCCGTATAGACCTCATATGGACCGATCGCCGCTTCAATCGGACCATCCAGATCCATCCATGCAATTTCAGACGCGTAGTAATCGTCCGAAAGAAATGCGTCGGCGCGAAGGCTCAGGAAATTTTTTAAAGACGCATTCGACGTCATCTCTGCCGCATCGCGCATTAATGCTGCGGCGGGCTCCAGCCAATCGCGGTAATGTTCAGCATAAGGAATAGCTATGAGGCCATCGCCGTCGCGGCGGATGACCGTGTACCCGCTCCGGAAAGCGTCCTCATCTTCCGGGTGCGCTGAAATCCAGTCTTCGAATTCCTGCTTTGTCATATCGGCAGGATAAAATGCGCCGCCATCGGGCATTGCCGTCGAACCATAAAACGGTTTGTTATGATCCAGCGTGTCCCAAGGGCCAAAATGCAATTCGAACAATTGCAGTGCGAGGTCCTTGGCCTCGAGGTTGCTCGAGGCGATATCGTCGCGCCAATCAGGGTTCATCTCCGAGCGCTGTCGGAAATATATCTCCGACATATAATTGCCGACCTGATTGAGCTTATTCACCACGGCGGTCTCTTCATCGGTCAGAAATGCCGCATCGACCGCCATGTCGACGACAGCAAATTGCGCGCGCATGCGCTCAAGATCAGCGCGCGTCGCGGCTGTAACCGGGCCAGTTTCCTCGGAAGACGCCGCTTCATTTGCTTCAGGCGCCGACACGGCTGGCGCCTCGGCGTCCCTTTCGCCGGAACAGGCGGCAGCGGCGGTCAAGACCATGGCGGCGATGTATTTTTTCATTGGTTTCTCCCGAAACGCTCTGGCGAATATTGACGAGCGGCGCCGAAACGCCTGATTTGTCGGGGACACTACCGCGTTGCGTCGCGCCCATAAAGGCCGCCTTAAATCTGCCTTGGGCTGAATTTATGCTTCACGGCAGGAAAATTGATGGCCATTTGTCGCGTTCGCCTGAGGGGAAATTGCATGAAACGACTATTCGCCGGGATCGCTTCCGTTTGCGCTGCGGTTATTTCCGCCAACACTTCGGCAAATGCGCAATCGAGCGATTTTTCAGTCTGGTTGAACAGTTTTCGCGCCGAGGCATCCGCCGCCGGGATCAGCGAAACGGTGCTGGATGAGGCGTTCGCGAATGTGACCATTAATGAGCGCGTGTTCGAACTCAACGACAATCAGCCAGAATTCTCTCGCGCCATATGGGACTATCTCGATACTGCCGTTTCCGACCAGAAAATTGCAGATGGGCGCGCCGCCCTCGCCGAAAACCGCATCGCACTTTCTCTTATCGACGAAGCCTATGGCATCGATGCAGAAACGATTGTCGCGATTTGGGGACTTGAATCAGCGTTTGGACGCATTCTCGGCGACTATGACGCTATTCAGGCGCTTGCGACTTTAGGTTTTGAAGGCCGGCGCACCGCCTATGGCCGCTCGCAATTGATCGGCGCGCTTAAAATCATTCAGAACGGTTATGCAGATCGCAGCGAATTGAAAGGCTCCTGGGCTGGCGCCATGGGCCATACGCAATTCATCCCGACGACCTATCTGGCTTACGCAGTCGATCATGACGGCGATGGCCGACGCAACATCTGGTCGGACCTCGGCGATGTCTTTGCGTCGACGGCGAACTACCTTTCCGTGTCGAAATACCGGGCCGATGCAGGCTGGGGCGTCGAAACGCGCCTTCCCGCCGATTTCGACTATTCGCTTGCCGGCGTCTCAATCAAAAAACCGATCGTCGAGTGGGCGTCACTCGGCATTGAGGGTATTCGCGGCGACCTCCTCGCCGATTACGATCCCAACCTGCCCGCCCGGCTCATCGTGCCGGCCGGCGCCCGCGGGCCGGCGTTTCTGGTGTTCGAGAATTTCGAGGCGATCCTCAAATATAACCGCTCAACCGCATATGCCCTCGCCGTCTCCATGCTGTCAGACGAGATTGCCGGACGCACCGGCCGGGCCGCCACGCTGTGGCCGCGAGAGGACCGCCCATTGAGCCTCGATGAGCGTAAAGCGTTGCAACGGGCCCTCGCCGCGCTTGGTTACAGCCCCGGCCCTGTGGACGGAATTGTGGGGGCCGGAACGAAGTCTGCGCTTAGAAAATGGCAGAAAAATACTGGCCGGCCGGCTGACGGATATGCGTCCGCGGCGGTCCTGGAAGCCCTGCGCCAATAAATTTCTACGCACCACTTGTTGCACTGCACAAAATCGCTTATGTGGCCATTTATGCTGCGCCGCACAACGAAGCGACGCGGCCTGGATTTTAGCAAACGGGAGGCCGTAATGGCGACTGCAACACCGACCAAGAAAGCGCCGGCAAAGAAAAAGGCCGCGACGCAAACCCCAAACGACACATTTGAGACCGCAGGTGCGTTCGCGGAAAATGCTCAGGAGTATTTCTCTGAGTTCGTGACGAAAATGTCCGCGTCCACCGAAGAGCTGCGCGAGCAGGCGGAAGATCTCGCAGAAGACATGCGCGAACGCTTTGAAACGCAACAGAAACTGGCCGCCGACGTCAACGCCGAAATCGTTGAAGCCGCGAAATCAGAAGTAACTGACGCTGTTCAATTCGCAAGCGATCTTGGCCAGGCAAAAACGTTCGCCGACGCCCTCGAAGTACAACAAGCGTACTGGACGAACCTCTTCGAAACGCGCGTCGCTCGCACGCAGGATCTGACAGCCAAATCCGTTGATGCTGCGAAAGAGGCTTTCGCGCCGATCAAAACCGACATGCCGACGCCGTTTGATATGTCAGCATTCGAAAAACTCTTCCGTTTCCCGGCTAAAGCCTAAGGGACGCGACATTTTCGTTGCTTGCGGCTAATCAAAGGCCGTGAGCAAACGAATTGACTATGCAGAACTGGACTGGGGCGCCCCGAACCAAACTGACGGCGCGCCCCGGTCCTTTTTGTTTGACGATGTATATTTTTCCGGCGACGGCGCAGCCGAAAGCCGACATGTGTTTCTCGCTGGCAATGACTTGCCGGCGCGCTTCAGTGGCGCGCGACATTTCACGATCGGCGAACTTGGCTTCGGCACCGGCCTCAACTTTCTGACCGCGTGGTCGGCCTGGTCGACAACAAAAAAGCCCGCTGGCGCCCGCCTGCATTTTCTGTCCGTAGAAAAATCTCCTTTTCGGATTGACGACCTCGAAAAAGCGCATGCCGCCTGGCCGGACCTCGCCGCCAATGCGTCACGGCTGCGCGAGGCGATGCCGCCAGCTTTCTCCGGAACGCATCAGATGGATTTCGGCGACGGCGTTTCACTGACGCTACTTTACGGCGATGCTTTGCCCTTGCTGCAGAACGCTGAAGCGTCCATCGACGCCTGGTTCCTTGACGGGTTCTCGCCGGCAAAAAACCCGGAGATGTGGCGCCCGGAATTGATGACGCAATTGGCGCAGCTGTCATCGCCCGGCGCAACATTCGCAACCTTCACAGTCGCAGGCGCTGTTCGTCGCGCACTGGAAGGCGCAGGTTTCGAACCAGAAAAACAAACCGGCTATGGCCGCAAACGCGAAATGTTGGCGGGGTGTCTTGCGGATGCGCCAACACAACATTCGACACGCGCGCCCTGGTTCGATACACGCCCCGCCGTCCCGCTTGATAGATCGACCCGCATCACCATCATCGGCGCCGGGATTGCGGGCGCGTCATTAGCGCATGCCCTGCGTGGCGCCGGATATTCTCCTGCTATTTACGAAGCCGACGGTCCCGCCAGCGGCGCCTCGGGTAATGCGGCCGGTCTTATCATGCCCCGGCTGGACGTTGGCGATACGCCGGCGGGAAGGTTTCACGCCGCCGCTTACATGCACTCAATTCGCTTACTGAGCGAAATGCCGAAAGGCGTGTTCAATGCTTGCGGTGTCGAACGCCTTGCAACATCAGAAAAGGAGCAGGCGAGACAGGCGCGCTTGCTCGAAAACGACGCCATGCCAGCCGGCTGGATGACTAAAACTGACAACGGCGTCTTGTACTCACAAGGCGGCGTCGTAAATCCTGCAAGGTTAGTGGCGACTTTGATCGCCGATACGCCGATCGTGAATGCGCGCGTCATCACGATTGAAAAGACCCAAACGGGTTGGCGGCTGAAGACAACGAAGGGCATTCGCGAAACGGATCTCCTGATCATCGCAAATGCCCATGACGCCAAATGGTTTGTACAAATGCGCGGCCTGCCATTGTCCGGATCAGCAGGTCAGATTGACTGGTTCCCCGAGGCGCAAACGCCCGAAACGGCCTTCGCCTTTGGGCCTTATGCAGCGCCCGCGCCCGGCGGCGGTCTTGTCATCGGCGCGACCTACGCGCCCGTCTCGATTGGTACGATTCCGCGATTTTCACCGGAAGCGACCGAGAGCAACGTCGCCGCCGTCGCGAAGATGTTGCCCGGCCTCGCTGCCAGCCTCGATCCAAATGCCTCGCAAGCCCGCGTCGCGATCCGTTGCACGACGCCGGACCGCCTGCCTATCGCTGGACCTGTCCCCGATTGGGGTTTTTACGCCGGCGCCTATGACGGGCTGCGGACCGGCCGCAAATCAGAATATCCGCGCGCCTCGGTCCTGCCCGGTCTCTTTGCGCTGACCGGGCTCGGTTCGCGCGGCCTCGTTACCGCGCCCCTTTGCGCCGCCTTAATCGCAGCCGAGGTTTCCGGCGGGCCGGCGCCCGTCGAAGCCGACGTCGCCGAGGCGCTCCACCCGGCCCGCTTCTACATCCGCGATCTTAAACGCAATCGATAGGTTGCGAGGGTCAGCGGCCTCGCGCTATGCCGGGCGCAAACAACGATGAAGGACGCGCCATGAAGGAAACCCCCTACGGCCCGGTCTATGACAATGTTCTCGAAGGCATCGGCAAGACGCCGATCGTAAAGGTCTCCAATATCGACGCGGGCCCGTGCGAGCTCTTTTTGAAGCTGGAATCGAACAATCCCGGCGGCTCGATCAAGGACCGCATCGGCGTCGCCATGATCGAGGCGGCCGAGCGTGACGGTAAACTGAAACCCGGCGGCACGATCATCGAAGCGACCGCCGGCAATACCGGTCTCGCCCTTGCCCTCGTCGCCTCGCAGAAGGGGTACAAAACGATCATCGTCGTGCCCGACAAGATGGCGCAGGAAAAAATCTTTCACCTGAAAGCGCTCGGCGCCGACGTCCGCCTCACCCGCTCCGATGTCGGCAAAGGCCATCCCGAATATTATCAGGACATGGCCGAACGGATCGCCGAGGAAACCGGCGCCTATTACGTCAACCAGTTCGGCAACGCCGCAAACCCGAAGGCCCATGTAGACTCGACCGGCCCAGAAATTCTCGGACAACTCGACAACAGAGTCGACGCCATCGTCTGCGGCGTCGGATCGGCCGGAACGATTACGGGGCTATCGCGTTTCTACAAGGAGCATTCTCCGGATACGGAGGTAATCCTTGCAGACCCCAAAGGGTCGATCCTCACCGACTACGTCAACACTGGCAAAATTCCGAACGAGCTCGGCTCTTGGTTGGTCGAAGGGATTGGCGAGGACTTTATTCCCGACATTGCCGATCTTTCGCACGTCAAGAAAGCTTATGAGATCAATGACAAGGAAAGCTTCGAGGCCGCGCGTGACCTTCTGAAGAAAGAGGGCATCCTTGGCGGGTCGTCATCAGGTACGATCCTCGCTGCGGCGCTCAAATATTGCCGCGAACAGAAAACACCGAAACGCGTTGTCGCTTTTGTCTGTGATCGCGGCGACAAATACCTATCCAAAATGTTCAACGATTACTGGATGTATGATCAGGGCTTCCTGAAGCGCCCGCCCAAAGGCGACCTCACCGATCTCATCTCGCGCCGGCATTCGGAGCGCGCGACCGTCACCGTTAAACCCGATGACACGCTGATGCAGGCCTATGGCAAGATGAAACTATACGACATCTCGCAACTGCCAGTGCTTGACGATAGCGGCAAGGTCGAAGGCCTGCTCGACGAAGA
>JAJFFU010000233.1 GCA_021776465.1 Parvularculaceae bacterium | reverse complement strand
AGGGACGGCGCTGAAGCGCGCCGTTTCTTTTTTATAGGTGTCATATTCTTTCGTTGTATCAGGTTGCGCGGCCGCGCAACAGCGGGATTATTTTCCAGCTATCATTGGGATCCAGCGGTCCTGGATCGCCGGCAGTCTTTATTTGCCAGCAGAAAGCGGATCGACCGGGCGGCCGCGGATAAGGAATTCATAATGTAGGTGCACGGCGGTGGCGTTTCCACTGTCGCCAGTGCGACCGATTGGTTCGCCGCGCTTAACCCTCGCGCCTTTGCGCAAATTGTCCGCGTAGGACGATAGGTGACCATATCGCGTTTTGAGGTCTGAATTGTGGCGGATGACGATGGTGCGGCCATAGCCGCGTTGCGATCCGACGTACTCAACGACGCCGTCGCCGCTGGCGACAATGGTGCGGGGCGTGCGCGTGTAAAGATCAACGCCTTCGTGAAACGAACTGGCGCCGCCGCGCCGCGGGCCAAAGCCGGAGGAAACGCATGCTTCGACCGGCGCCCGCAAGAGACTGACGCCGTCAATGCGCGCGACGGGGTCAAAGCTGCGGATACGGCCCGAATTGTCCGTCAGCGGTGCATTCGAGACATTGCCGGGGCAAACGCGAAGCCCGCCGGGCCGTCCCGTCTCGGGCGGCGCCGGCGCAGTCGCGCAAGCCGCAAGGCTTACCGCCAAAATTGTTAACGCAACAAAACGCATCAGTGCATGTCTACCCTGAAAAGGGCGCCGGAAATATGAACGTGTCCGTTAAGCTTGCGCGAACTTCGAAACGCCTCATAAATTCAGTCGAGTAGGACACGTTTTCTTTGCGCTGGCGGCATCGGTTTTCGCTTACACTCAGTTTCGCGACGGGTTAGAGACTTCAAAAATCTGGCGCATTGGAACGCCTGGCGCCATTCCTGAGCTCATGACTGACCAAGGATTGCTACAATGCAAAGACTAATTACTGCTCGTAATATCCAGACTTTCTTGTCGCTGGTCTTTATCGGACTCGGCGGTTGGTGCCTTTTCTGGCCTGGCGTTGTCGAGCAGCTTGTCTTTGAGCCAGCGTTTCAACACCGCTCGGCGACGTCTGCGTTATTAATGGGATGCTTCGGCGCCCAGGCTGTGCTCGCCGGGACAGTCATCGCTTTTTCGGAATTTCGCCCACGTACCTTTCTGGTATTCGGGCTAGTCGGCTCACTGCCGTTCTTCGCGTTCAATTGGTATTTCTATTTCGTCGCGCAAATGTTTACCGACTGGATGCTGCTCGATTTCGTTGGCAACTTGATTATTCTCGCTTGCAGCGTCGGCGGGTTTTATGTGAAGCGAAGAGAAGTCAACGACGGCCTGATAACGTTGTCTGGGCGAGTATAAAATTAAACCGACGCCTGCTGGCCACAATTGGACCCGATCAATCACGCTTGGCAATAATGAAGATTGCAAAGGTTAGGCGTGTTGAAATAACGCTGCACCACCTACATTAACTCGGCTCGTCATCTTCGATTACGTCTTTTAATACTGCGTCGCGCACTGATCGCTGCCGATCTGCGAAGCGTCGGGTTTCCGGATTGTCGTCGCTGAATTTTTCGAGCGCTGCAATTTGCCGGTTGAGAGCTGTTAATCGGAAGAGCCTTGAATAACGATCCGCCGGGTCGCATCCTGTGTGGTCAGTGCGCTCATTTATTCCATATAGATTATGCCAATGTGTGATTTTGGCCAGATCGACGCCGAATTCTTTTTCGATTATCTCCTGGTTTTTCTTTCGATCCACGAGGGCGCCTTCATCGAACCATTTTGAGTCATTGAGATTATGCAAAACATAAAGCCACATAGGATTGGCGCTCTGCTGCTCAACGGTTTCAAAGGCGGCGATTTCGGCTCCAGACCGCCAACCGTTATGGCGATGGGATAATCCGCTCAGCCCTGACGAGAGCCGGGCTATTATTGAAATGCCGTTGCTATGATAGGCGCGATCTATCGGTTGGATTGCATCGTTATGTACGAACCAACGACAGCCCTTGGGATAGGTCAGGACGCGGCCGGCGCTATGGCGGAGGTGGAACTTTCTTTTGGCTTCCGTTTCCAATAATTTTTGGACATCGCCGTCAAAGAACGTATTGACAGATTCGATATAGGTTCGCGCCCAGGCGTCGTCAGCATCAATCATCGACGTAATTACGTATTCTGTAGGGTCTTCGACGAGCCTGCGCCCGAGAATATATTCGTGACAAGGCTGATATACCCAGTCATGTCCCCCCAAACGCATATGAGACATCTTTGTCACGTCGGTATGGACGAGGTGAAAATTTTCGTGAGCGTTCGTGAACGACTGCAGCACAAGTTGTTGCGCGATCGGCATTCCGACGTCGATAACGATAAGCCACTCGAAATCCTGCGACGTCTGCTTCTGCAGTGATGGCGCGGTGACCGCAAGAAATAGCGCGACCATTTCTTCGTACCATCGCGGCCTGAATATTCCCAACCCTAAGCGCGTTAGAATGAAGTGTTTGGGTGGTTTCATTAAAACGCTATCTCGCCTGGTTAAGGTTCATCGCGCCGAACAAGCTTCGTCATGAATCCTTGACTTTGCGTTACGGATTCTTAGTTGCGGCTTTTTTTGTCGCCTTCTTGGTCGCTTTCTTTTTCGTGGCGGCTTTTTTTGTTGTCTTTTTCTTCGTCGCCTTTTTCGCGGCCTTCTTCTTTGTTGCTTTCTTCTTGGTCGCTTTTTTCTTGCGCGGGGCTTTCTTTTCGCGTTCGGCGATCCATTCGAGTGCTTGCTCGAGCGTTACGTTTTCCGGCTCGATGCCGTTGGGGATCGTGGCGTTTGTTTTTTCGTGTTTGACGTAGGGACCGTAACGTCCGTCGAGGACATTGACCGGTTCGCCGCTGACGGGGTGTGCGCCTAATTCCTTCAGCGCCTTTGCCTGACGGCGCGCGCGCGGGTTTGCAATTTTTTCTGCGATCAGCGTAACGGCGTGGTTGAGGCCGATTTCGAAGACGTCGTCGACCGATGGAAGGTTTGCATAAGTTTTACCGTGTTTGACGAATGGCCCGTACCGGCCAAGGCCCGCCTCGATCAGTTCGCCGTCCTCGGGGTGTGCGCCGACCGGTCGCGGCAACGCCAAAAGCTGTAGTGCTTTTTCGAGATCGATCGTGCTGGCGTCCCAGCCTTTCGGAATGCTTGAGCGTTTCGGTTTTTCCTTGGAGCCTTTTTCCTGCTCGCCAAGTTGAACATAAGGCCCGAACCGCCCGACTTTAAACCAGACATCGAGGCCGCTTTCCGGGTCAACGCCAAGCTTCTTGTCCGCGTTTTCGCCGCCATCATCGCCTTCGCCCAACGCGGTGAGCTGGCGCGTGTAATTGCATTCGGGATAATTTACGCAGCCGATAAAGGCGCCATAGCGCCCGGTTTTTAGGGAGAGCTGGCCGTTCTCCCGACCTTCGTCTTTACAAGTCGGGCAGGCGCGCGGGGACGAGCCGTCTTCCTTTTTCGGGAAGATTAATGGCCCGAGGGATTCATTCAGCGCGTCCAGCACTTCGGAAATGCGCAATTCGCCAATGTCTTCAACGGCGGCGTGAAACTCCGACCAGAAATTGCGAAGGAACGCCTTCCAGTCCGCTTTGCCGGCGGAAATTGCATCGAGCGTTTCTTCCAGATCCGCGGTGAAATCATATTCCACATATTTCTTGAAATAGTTTTCAAGAAACGCGGTGACGATGCGTCCTTTGGAATCCGGGATGAACCGGTTCTTGTCCATGTTGACGTAGCCGCGATCGCGCAGAACCGTCAGGATCGATGCGTAAGTCGAAGGTCGTCCGATGCCGAGTTCTTCGAGACGCTTCACAAGGCTTGCCTCGGAAAAACGCGGCGGCGGCTGTGTGAAGTGTTGATCGGCTGTAACGCCCGATGCATTCGCTGCTTCGCCGACGGTCAGTTTTGGCAGCACGCTTGCGCCGTCTTCGCCGTCCGTGTCGTCCTTGCCTTCCTCATAGAGCTTCAAGAAGCCGTCAAAGAGAATGACGGATCCGGTGGCGCGAAGGCCCGTTTTCTTGTCGGCCGATAGCAAGTCGATCGTCGTATTTTCGAGGCGGGCCTGTTCCATCTGGCTCGCCATGGCGCGTTTCCAGATCAACTCATAAAGGCGATGTTCATCGTCGCCGAGGCCGCGAATTTTGCCGGGCGCGCGTCCGAACGAGGTCGGGCGAATACATTCGTGCGCTTCCTGCGCATTCTTCGCTTTCGATTTGTAAACCCGCGGCTTTTCCGGAACATAGCTGTCACCGAACTGGGCGCCGACGGTTCTGCGCGCGTCGCTGATCGCTTCCGGCGCCATGTCAACGCCATCGGTCCGCATATAGGTGATGAGCCCGGTGGTCTCGCCGCCAATGTCGATCCCTTCATACAGGCGTTGCGCAGTGCGCATCGTGCGTTGAGCATTAAAGCCCAGCTTGCGCGCTGCTTCCTGTTGCACCGTCGATGTCGTAAAGGGCGGCGGCGGATTACGTTTCGTCGGTTTCGCCTCGACAGCGTCAACGCTGAACGAAGCCGCCTCGACTGCGTTCTTCGCCGCTGTTGCGGACGTTTCGTCTGGCAGCGAAAACTTCTTCAGCTTTTCGCCGTCGTGAATAACGAGCCGCGCTTCGAATGGCGCTGATCCGCCTGAAATCGCCTGGGCCGCGACCGTCCAGTATTCTTCCGGAACAAAAAGCTCGATCTCAAGTTCGCGCTGGCAGATGATGCGCAGCGCTACTGACTGAACCCGGCCAGCGGAGCGCGAGCCGGGAAGTTTGCGCCACAGCACCGGCGACAGCGTAAAGCCGACAAGATAGTCGAGGGCGCGGCGCGCGAGATAGGCGTCAACGAGATCAGCGTCGATCTCGCGTGGATGGGCCATGGCTTCTTGCACAGCCGACTTGGTGATGGCGTTAAAGGCGACGCGGTCGATGCGGACGTCTTTCAACACCTTCTTGTCAGACAGTGTTTCAATAAGGTGCCAGGAAATCGCTTCGCCTTCGCGATCGGGGTCGGTTGCGAGAACGAGCCGCTCGGCGCCTTTGACGGCGCTGGCGATTTCGCTCACCCGCTTCTTCGAGCCCGCATCCAGCTCCCAGATCATTTTGAAGTCATCGTCCGGATCGACCGAGCCATTTTTTGAGGGCAGGTCGCGAATGTGTCCGTAGGACGCCAGCACAATAAAGCCGGAACCCAGATATTTGTTGATGGTCTTCGCCTTGGAGGGGGACTCAACAACGACGACTTGCATAAGGGGCTGACCTTTAAACGGCTGGCTTTTGGCGCGCGGTAATGCGTGAGCCCCGCCACGTCTGTCAACACCTACAATTCGGTGGTCATTTTGAGGGCCAGCGCGGCGGCGCTTCAAGGAGGGCGATGGGCTGTGTTAAAATTACAAGCATTAACAATGGTATATCACACATACCGCCGTTAGCGCGCTAAGAAAATAAGCGCTTACGGATGCGCATCTTGCTGCTAATCGTCGTCTGCTGTGAGCGAGAACCGGCCGCCGGTGTGCTCATCAATGGCGCCGGTGAGTACCAATTCGAGCAGGGCATCGGCAAAAAGACCGGGCGCGGGCTGTAATTCGCGGATCAGATCGTCCCGGTGCTGGGGCGTATAACTCAGCAAGCTCAGGATTTCCTGACGCAGCGCCGCAACGGCCTCTGGATCCGGCTCGCCCGCGACGGGCTCCGGGTTCCAGTCGAAAAGGTCATGGCCGTCTTCGCGGGCGCCGCGTTGCTGTTCGGCCAGAACATCGAGAATATCCTGAACATTCTCAACAAGCGCTGCGCCGTCGCGGATGAGGCGGTTGGCGCCCTGACACCGCGGATCGAGGGGTGAGCCCGGCACGGCGAAAACCTCGCGCCCCTGTTCCAGCGCGAACCGCGCCGTGATGAGTGTGCCGGACCGGGCGGCGGCCTCAACCACGACAACGCCGCGCGAGAGGCCAGAGATGAGGCGGTTGCGTTTTGGAAAATCGCGCGCCGTCGGCCGTTGGCCCATGGCGCATTCGGACATGACGACGCCGTCCCGTGCGATCTCTTCGGTTAGCTCTGCATGTTCCGGCGGATAAATCACATCAACGCCGCCGGCGACGACCGCGACAGTGCCGGTCGATAATGCTGCCGCGTGCGCGGCGCCATCGATGCCGCGCGCAAGACCGGATACAACGGTGATGTCCGCTTCGCCGAGACCGGCCGCGAGACTGCGCGCGATCTTTCGGCCAACGCCCGATGCATTGCGCGCCCCTATGATTGCGATTGCAGGTTTTTCAAACAGGGCCGCGTGGCCGCGTACGAAAATCAACGGCGGCGGATCGGCGATGGCCCGCAATGGCGCCGGGTAATTGTCCTCGCAAAAAGCGATGACGTTTGTGTCGCGGGCGAAGGCGGTGTCGAGTTCGGCTTCGGCGGCGTCGCGGTTGGCGGCGCGCAGTGGCCGCGACCGGCCGGCTTTCGTTGAAAGGTCCGGCAGGGCGGCAAGGGCGTCAGCGGCTGATCCGTAGCGGGTGATGAGCTGGTGAAACGTAATCGGGCCGATTTTGGGCGTGCGGATGAGCTGAAGCCAGTCGAGCCTTTCGCGCTCGTCAAGCGTTGGCATTGGTCGTGTCTGTCTTGTTTTTGTCATCACCGAGCTTTGGGCCGATCTTTGGTTCGGCGCCGGCAAGCAGCCGGGCGATATTCGTCCGATGGCGGATGACAATGAGCGCCGTCATGAACAGGGCCGCGATTGCGAAGGCGACTTTGCCCATGATGAAAAAGACAAGCGGCGCCGCCGCGGCGGCGACGAGGGCGGCGAGCGACGAGAAACGCGAGACCTTTGCAATAATAAGCCATGTGGCGCCCCCGAAAATCCCGGCGGGCCAGTGGAGCGCTAAAAGCGTACCCATGAAGGTCGCGACGCCTTTGCCGCCTTTGAAGCCGAGCCAGACGGGAAAGCAATGACCGAGAAACGCCGCGGCGCCCGCAACCTCAGGACGCCAGCCGGCGAAATAGGCAAAGGCGACGGCGATGGCGCCCTTGCCGCCGTCAAGCAGCAGTGTCGCCAGCGCCAGATCCTTGCGCCCCGTGCGCAACACGTTCGTTGCGCCAATATTGCCGGAGCCGATTTCCCGAATGTCGCCGAGCCCCGCGGCTTTTGTGATGACGAGCCCGAAGGGGATGGCGCCAAGGAGATAGCCGAGGATTAAAGGGAGGAGGATTTCCATTACTCGCCTCTCGTCAGCAGCGCATCGAGACACGCCATGCGCGTCGGAACGCCGTAAAAGACCTGCCGCAGGATCAGCGACAGTTCCTTGTCGTCGGCGAGGGCGCCGTCGATCTCAACGCCGCGGTTCATCGGGCCGGGGTGCATAATCCGCGCGCCGGGTTTGGCGAGCTTGATTGTCTGGTGGGAGAGACCGAAAGTCTCAAAATAATCGCGGCGCTGGTCTTCGTCGAAGCGCGCCGCCATGCTTCCCGCATCGTCATCGCTTGGAAAGCGTTCAAACTGGACGCGCAATCCCATGGCAATGTCGGCGCCGTCGAGACCATCTTTCAAGCTATCGGCGCGGGGAACATCCGTGAACTGATCGCTATCCGGCATGAGATGCGCTGGTCCGACGAAACGCACATCTGCGCCGAGGCGTTTGAACAGGCGCGCATCTGATCCGGCAACCCGCGAGTGCCTGATGTCGCCGCAGATGGCGATGACGAGACCATTCAGCGAACCAAACTCGGAACGGATCGCCGCGGCGTCCAGAAGCGCTTGTGTCGGATGTTCTTTCTTGCCGGCGCCGCCATTGACGACTGCACAAGGCAAAATGTCGTCGAGCTTGTAATGCAGCGCGTCTTCTTTTGCGCGCACAACCATGACGTCAGCGGCCATTGCCGCCATGGTCTTGGCGGTGTCGACCTGGCTTTCGCCCTTGTGCACAGACGAAGCGGCGACCGGCACATTGATAACGTCGGCGCCCAGTTTTTTGCCGGCAAGCTCGAACGACAGATTGGTGCGGGTTGAGTCTTCGAAAAAGAGATTGACCTGGGTTTTGCCGGCGAGGCGCTTGGGCGCGGGATCGGACCGGCGAAGATAGCCGGCGTAATGTTCTGTGAGATCGAGAATATAGTCGATATCGGCGTCTGTGAGATCATCAACAGAGATGAGCCGCTTCGCGGCCATCGCATTGTCTGGACCTGTTGGTCGGATGCTCATTTATTCATGCTCATACCGGGCGCGAGCTATAGAGCCGCGCGCACGTTGCGGCAATGGCGCCCTACGCCTTCTTCTTCGTTGTTTTCACCAACCACCAGACACCGGCGGCAATGATGACGATGTCGACCAGAAACATGATCGGCAGGGCCAGCGGGCCGCCTGACTGCGCATAGCTTGTCCCGCCGACGCCAAGGCCCGCTATACAGGCGATGATGGTGGCGATGATGGCGTTGCGGCTGTGGTTCTTTGAGCCGTCCTTGACGTCGGCGCGCACGTAAAAGCTGAGGCCGATAAAGATGAAACCAAAGACAGTGAGCGGCAGGGCGCGCCCTTCGCCGCCGGCGCCGACCAGCGCAACAGCCAGATGGAAAACACCGGTCGCGAGCAACAGACCGATAATCAGGTGGCGCAGTGGCTTGGCTTTCATGACGATGTCTCCCGCAGGCGATCAATTGCCCCTTGCAGTATAAAGGCGGCGGCTGATTCGTCGATCTTTTCCGCGCGCTTTTTGCGTTTGGTGTCGATGGCGATGAGGTCTCGTTCCATGGCGACCGTCGACAGGCGCTCGTCCCAGAAGGCGACGGGAATATCGAGGACGTTCGGCAAATTGCGGGCAAAAGCGCGTGTCCGCTGGGCGCTCGCGCCTTCTGTGCCGTCCATATTGAGGGGCAGGCCCATGACAATGCCGACGACGCCGCGCTCTTTCGCCAGTTCAGCCAGCTGCGTCGCATCCGACGTGAATTTTGTGCGGCGGATGGTGTCGACGGGGGCGGCGATCCGCCGATCCGGATCGCAGACCGCAACGCCGATGGTCTTTTCCCCAAGATCAAGCCCGAAGAGCGGTCCCGCGGCGCCGAAGGCGGCAGCGTCTGTATCAAACGTTTTAATCACGGCGTCTATTATAGCACGGCAGGTCAAGCGCCGGTTTTTCTCCGTCCGTATCTGTCGTATCGTTTCGCCATGATGCGTATCGCCGCCGCCATATTGATGCTTGTAATCGTGTCCGCGCTGGCCGCTGTCGCCTTTGGCGGCGCTGGCGAGCGTCGTGCGGCGGTGCAGATATCCGTTGAACAGGCGCCCGACAGCGCTGTGAACGTTTCTTATGATTTGCACCGTCCCGTCCGGGCGCTTGCCTTTCGCGCGATCGAGGGCGGCTATCGCGAACGGCGGTGGACGGTTGCCTCGCCCGACTTCGTGATCCACCGCGGTGACGTGCTCGACCGGGTCGAGCGGCGCGACGGCGCCGCCTTCAACGCAGTTTCGCTGACGGCCCGTTCCAATCTCGTCCGGATACAGAAGAACTATCAACCGCTAGCGGCGTATGGCGACGGCGGGGTGTTATTCTTCACCGGTCATTTTTGGCCAGTGCTCGATGACGACCAGCGCATGGACGCGGAATTTTCGTTTGCAGCCGCGGCGGACGCGCAAGTGGTCGCTTTTGATGAACGCGTTGATGCGCTGGAAAACTGGCGCAGTCCGCTGGCCCATCCGGCGTTCGTCTATCTCGGACCGCTTGAGCCAATTGAATCGCGCGATGTGTTGGCGCTTGTCGATCCGACGGCGCCTGACTGGATCAAAAAGGAATTTGCGTCCCTGACGCCATCGGCGTTTGATCTGTTGGCGCAGCTTTTTGCGTTTCACCTTGATCAAAAACCGAACCTCTTCATGGCCGCGCCGCTCGGAAGCGATCCCGGTCGGTTGTCTTATTCCGGCGATGCGCTGCCCGGTCAGTTTCAGATCACGCTGGAGGGCGGCGGCTGGAGCAAGCCGTCGGAACGCGCCGTTTCGATTTTTCGCCGCGCGACCCTTCATGAGGCCGTGCATCTTTGGCAATCTGCGGTGCGCCCATCCGCTCAGGAGGCGCCGCCATGGGTCCATGAGGGCGCAGCCGATGCGATTGCCGCCGAAGCGATGGTCATGCTCGGGTTCTGGGACGGCGACGACTACGAACAGCATTTACGCCAGACCCGTGAAGACTGCGCCGCGAAGCTTCGCGATGGACCGTTGGCGAGCGCCGCCGCGCGCCGGGATTATCGCGCCCTTTATACATGCGGTCATGTGATCGCTGCGGCCGTCTCGCGCGCCGACGGGTCGCCGGCGTATGAATTCTGGCGCGCTTTCATTGCCGACGCGCAGGCGCGCAATTCCGGATACTCGGAAAAGCACTATTTTGAGTTGGTCGGCGCGCGCACCGGCGATCCGGCCTTCGAGCGAGCCGTGCGGGCGTTTGTGCGGACGCCGCTCGCCGATCCCGAAAAGGAGATCGACCGTCTGTTCGTCGCGGCGCGCGGCGCATAAGCCATACCCTCTTGCGCCCTCTCCCCTTGCGCATGGGGGCGCCCATTGTTACGCCGTCGCGCAGGATAGGAACCGCAAATGAGCATCGACAAAGACACCGTCCGCAAGGTGGCGCGCCTTGCCCGCATCGCCGAACCGGAAGAGCGCCTCGAGCCGCTGGCGAAAGAAATCTCCGGCATTCTCGGCTGGATCGAGCAACTCAATGAAGTTGATGTAGAAGGCGTTGAAGCGATGGCCTCGGCCTGCGACGTGCAATTGCCTATGCGCGAGGACGTTCTGCAGGACGGCCCGACCGGCGGCGGCCAGCCGGAAAACGTCGTCGCTAATGCGCCGAAGACGGAAGACAATTTTTTCGTCGTGCCGCGCGTGGTGGAGTGATGGCTGCATCACCGTCTTCCCGTGCGCAATGCGGCGCGGCGCGCCGCGTTGCAGACACGGGATCGTTATTTTTTTCGCACGAGCCTGAACAGGTCCCGGATCTGCGCAGCAGCATTCCATGCTGCGGCGCGTCCGGGA
>JAJFFU010000232.1 GCA_021776465.1 Parvularculaceae bacterium | reverse complement strand
GGCAAACGGTCCGGCAGCGCGATCAGAATATCGCTCACATCAAGATCAAAGAGAACGCGCTCGGGATCGCGAACGTCATCACCGAATTCCAGCGCCACTGCGCCCTTCGCCGCGCCGCGATTGCCCGCAACATCATAGTCGAAGCGATCAATCGTAAACCGGTTGGCGGCGGGATCGAACCCGGTTTCCCACTCAATAAAATTGATCGGCGCATCAGCGCCGCCCAGTTTAAGCGCGCCCGCGCCGATTTTTGCCTGGAAGGTCGATGACCGCACCTTGCCGTCGCGGGTCAGCTCGATCGCGCCTTCACCGGACGCCAGCGCATCAATGACAGCTGCTTCATCGCCGTAAAACATTGTCAGGAGGTCGCCAATCGGGAAGTTCTTTCCGGCGATGTTCAAGGCGATGACGCCGTCCATTTCCTTGTATTGCGCATCAGCTTGCAGATACGCGCTTGCGCCGTCGAGATCGATATCACCGGCCAGCGCGGCGACAAGTCCGTCTTCTGTTCGGTCAATCGCAACGCTTGCATTGTCGGACGTCCAGGCCCGACCCGACGCCTCGTCGACAAAGGTGATGACAGCATCGCGCATTTCAGCTTTTTGAAAGGCGCTGCGCAAAAATCCGTCGCCGATCATTTTATCCGACGACGGAAATAATGAACGACCGCCGCGCCCCCGCGCCGCCGGCACTTTCAATGACTGCTCGGTATTGCGAACGACGCGGAAGCGCGCGCCCGTCGCCTCAACTGTTCTCGGGCCAATACTGCGGTCCGCGAAATCACCGGCGGCAAAAACGAACTCCACCAAATCCGCGGTGGCGGCGCTGTCACCGACCGCATCCGTCAATTCGAGATTTTTCAACCGCAGTCGAAAAAGATTTTCGTTTTTAACAATATCGATTTCGCCGATGGCGGCGTCATACCCTTTGGGCAGGCGCCGTTCGATCGCAAAGACGGCGCTGGCGTTAAATGCGCCAAGCGCAACTGGCCCTTGTTGCAGGCGTATAAAAAGGTAAGCCGCGCCTGCGGCAAAAACAGCAACGCCAATCGCGAAGATTTCAATTAATAGCACTGCGGCTTTCGCCGCTCGCTTCTTCATGCCCGATCAGGCCCAAGACGGACCACCCTGAAATACTGAACTCGCGCCCCGCCCCGGGCGTATTTGTGAACATATAGCCGTATCGCCCGACGCGCCGTGGAGCAAGAGCCGTTGCGTGGCGAGATGCAAATTGCCTATAGAAAGTGCGAATTTTTCAGTGTGCAGCGCAGAAAGGAACATTCATGGCCAGCCTGAAACCCGGAGACAAGGCGCCCGCCTTTTCCATGGAGACCGAAAGCGGCGACAAGATTGCGCTGAAAGACTTTAAGGGCAAAAAGCTGGTTTTGTATTTCTATCCGAAGGACGACACGCCTGGCTGCACCAAGGAAGCGATCGCGTTTTCGGCTGACATCACCAAGTTCAAACGCGCTGGCGCGGCCATCGTCGGCGTCTCCCGCGATACAGCCGCCAAGCACAAAAAGTTCAAGGACAAGCATGAATTAAAAGTCGTTCTGGGGGCGGATGAAGACGGCAAGACCACCAACGCTTATGGCGTCTGGGTCAAAAAGAGCATGTATGGCCGCGAGTATATGGGGATCGAACGATCGACATTCCTGATCGACGAAAAGGGCAAGATCGCAGAGATCTGGCGCAAGGTGAAGGTCAAGGATCACGCAGAGACCGTGCTCACGGCGGTCAAAGCGCTGGGCAAGTAGGAACGCTTTGACGGAGCCGCTCCCCCATCCCGTTGACGCCGCGATCGCCGTGCTCACAAGCCGCGAACCGGCCGCCAAGGTCGCTGCAGCCAGGGCGGCGCTCACGGCGCTGGAAATGCGCGGCCCGAACCAGGCCCCGACGGACGCCGCACCGCCCATGCGTCCGGCGCGGCCGGCGCGCCCTGTCCTGACTGCGCCCGGCAATGTGCCCAAACGGCGTCTTGGATCGCCGGAAGGACGGATCGCCCTTCTCCATGCAGTCGCCCATATCGAATTCAACGCCATCGACCTCGCCTTCGACATGGCGGCGCGGTTTTACCCTGTCGTTTCGGATGCGGGTCTTGATGGCGACACCTTCTTCGCTGACTGGATCCGCATCGGCGAAGAAGAAGCGCGCCATTTCAGCCTGATTGCCGCGCGCCTCGGCGATTATGGCGCGGTTTATGGTGATGTTCCGGCCCATGACGGTTTGTGGGAAGCGGCCGACGCAACGGCCCACGACGTGCTGGCGCGTCTCGCCATCGCGCCCATGGTGCTGGAGGCTCGCGGGCTCGACGTGACGCCCGGCATGATCGACCGGTTGACCGGCGCGGGCGACAAAAAGAGCGCCGCTGTCCTGCAAATCATCTACAATGATGAAATCGGCCATGTTGCCTGTGGAAAAAGATGGTTTCACGAATTTTGCATGGCGCAGGGAAAAGAGCCCAAGGCGACGTTTCGGACGCTTTGCAGCCAACACTATGCTGGCGAACTCAAGCCGCCGTTTAATCATGCGGCGCGGGCGGCGGCGGGAATGGATAGGACGTATTATGAAGAAGTCGACGGAGATGGCTCAGATTGAAACAATTCCGTCGCAAAGTCTGGCTATTTGAGTTTTTATTGGTTAAGGAAACCAGAGAATTTACGTTACTCCATCACATAACTGTTGCGTAATGTCTGGATTTGCGCTGCAATATCTTAATGGGTGGCAGCGCATAATTGTATGGTTATGTGGTCAAGGGGCGTTTGTTGAATGAGCCGTCGTTCCGGCAAATTAAAACGCGTATTTAGCCGGCTCTTCAAAGAGCGGCAGATCTATCACCGCAGCGACGGCGTCGTGCACTTTATCTCGATGTCTGCGCAGACGCAGATTGCGTTCGCGGTGGTGGCGCTCGGCGCGCTTCTTTGGGTCGCCTACGCATCCGTCAATGTAGTTTTCAAAGAACAGATTATTGTCGCTAAGGAGCGTGAACGGCTCGTTATGCAGACGAATCTGTCGAAGCGGATCAACGAGGCCAAAAACGCCTACGACGACATCGCCCACCTCAATTACACGTATAAACGTCAGTTCGACGAAACGATGGACGACATCTGGGCCCGTCACCGTGTGCTGACCAATATGGTCGACCGCAAAGAGGCGATTAATCAAAATCTCGACTTGCAGGCGCAGGGTCTTGCTGCCGCCGGTGGGCCGAACGGACAAAAACCGGTTAACGCCAATCGCGTCATGATCGACGTTGCCCCGGGCGAAGCAACGCCGCGGCAGTCGCGCGTGTCGATCCTGCGCAAGGAAGCGGCCGACGAAGCGCGCTTGCGCCGGGAACGGGCGCAGGAAAACGGCAATAGCGGCGAATCCATTGAGTCCATGGAAAAAGCGGCGGCTGAACTTTTCTCCGAACAAGTGCTGTTGATGGCCGCGGTCGAAGAGAAGACGGCGCGCAGGATTGAAGAATTGCGGCAAGTCATCGGTTCTACGGGCATTGATCCGGAAACGATCATCACGCCGGCGAAAATTTCAAATATCACACTGGCGCAGGGCGGCCCGTTCATCGAACCGGGGACCGCCGCAGCCTATCCGACACGATATTACCGCCACGCCAATCGCGCCGCCGCCGCCGTTGACGAACTCGAAGCGCTGCAAGCGGCCATGAAGCATCTGCCGCTTTCCTCACCGCTCATCGTGTCACGAAAAATGACCAGCGGCTTCGGCGTCCGCCGCGACCCGATCAACGGCAAACATGCAAGCCATCACGGCGTCGATTTCGCGGCGCCATGGGCCTCCCCCGTAACGGCGACCGCCGCCGGCACCGTAAAATACGCCGGCACGCGCGCTGGCTTTGGGCGCGTCGTCGAAATCGATCACGGCAACGGTTTTGTAACGCGTTACGCCCATATGAATAGGATCAAGGTTCGCCGCGGCCAGACCGTCAATTTACACGATCAGGTCGGCGAGCTGGGCAATAGTGGGCGTTCGACAGGGCCCCACGTCCATTACGAAGTTCTTTACAAGAAGCGTCCGGTCAATCCGCGCCGCTTTATCGAGGCAGGCAGATATGTTTTCGAAAGCTAAAACCGGCAAGAATGTCGATGCGAAAGATGCGCCGACCGCACGTCAGGACGCGTCTTCTGCGGCGCCGTCGCCATTGAAACGGTCGTCAGCGCCGCGCGCGTCAAACGTTCCATCCATCATTTCGCAAGATGTCGTCATGCGCGGCAACATCAACTCCGCTGGCGAGATCCAGTTCGACGGCGCCCTTGAAGGCGACATCAAAGCCGGCTCGCTGATTATCGGCGACAAAGCCAGCGTCAAAGGCGAGATCGTTTGTGAGGCCGTCGTGGTGCGGGGCAGCGTCGAAGGCGCTATTCGCGCAAAATCAGTATCGCTCGCCTCGTCGGCGCGCATTCAAGGCGACATCCTTCACAGCTCGCTTTCGGTTGAAACCGGCGCCCATTTCGAAGGCAATTGCCGTCATTCGGATGATCCGTTGTCGGACTCTTCGGCCAATGATTTCCGCCGCACGCGCCCGTCGACGGCCGCATCCGCGCCGTCACCGCGACCGGTCAATACCGGCGGCGAAGACGATGCGCAAAAATCACCAAATGGAAGCGGCAATACGGCGCCGGCATTCCTGAGCCCGGGGCGCTCACCGCTTAGATAGAATTTCACAGGGGCTGGGACGGGCTGTTTTTTGCAGCCCGATAAAAAAGGCCGCTCTTTCGAGCGGCCTTTTTTTATTGCGTATAATGATCTTGCGTTGAGCGCCGTCAGCGCGCACCGCGCATCCCGCCCAAGCCGGATATCAAGGTCAGGAGCCCGGCGCCGGCCGTCAGATACGTGCCCCAGCGAATTGCGCCCAGACCCGCATCGGTTCCCATCATGGTCAAAGCCATGAGCCCCATCGCGCCAAGCGCGCCGAGCCCGGCGAGCACCGTTACGATGCTTGTGAGCCGGCCAACGACCGGTAACAAGCCGATGACGCCAATGGCTGCGGCGCCGACGGCCAACAAAGCGGCCCAGTTAATAACATGGCCGACCATTGGTTTGCCAAAGAAGTCGTTATCGAATGCACACTCCTCGCCCAGCGGCACACGCAGTTCGGACAAGCAACTGACGGCGTTGCCAATAAAATATTCGCCGGTTCTGGAAATTTCATCGCGGCCGGAATCCGGCGCATTCGCCGAAATTTCGTAAAGCGGCCCAAGATACAACGCGAC
>JAJFFU010000231.1 GCA_021776465.1 Parvularculaceae bacterium | reverse complement strand
TAGGGGCGGATCGGCGGCGGCGCGCATCATGACGGCGTAGGGCGTATAGATCGGGATCCAGGTGAGGATTGTCGCGATGACGCCGTTCGGTTCCTGAAACACCATGATCATGAAGGGGAGCGGCGCAAATACGAGCAGCATCACCGGGCCCATGTAAGATTGGGCGTCCTGTAGCGAATTGGAAATGGCGCCGATGGCGAGGAACAGCATCGCGAAAATCAAATAGGCGCAGAAGAAGTAGAACAGATAAACCAGCAAAAGGTTTGAAGACGTCAGGGCGCTGACGATGGTCATGGCGATGCTTTCCTGCCCGCCCGTGTCGATGGTTGCGCTAATGCCGATGCCGCCGGCCATGAAGAGCGTCGGCATGGTAAGGCCAACAGCGCCGATGCCGAGCAACTTGCCCATCATCAATTGATTGGCGGTGACCGATGACAACAGGATTTCGACTATCTTGTTGGAGCGTTCCTCGATTGTGTTGGTCAGGAGGAGATTGCCGACCCCAAAAATAATGACCAGCAACATGTAAGTCATTGCGGCGGGAAGGGCCGATTCAATGCGGTCTCTGAGGCCAAGCTCCGCGTCACCTGAGGCCCGGTCCGGCCGGAACGACGCAACAGGCGCGTCGACGGATTCGATCCCTTTAACTGTGTCATCGGCAACGCCCAAATCGTTATATTTTGCCCGCTTGAGCGCGTCCGTCAGGGCGGTGGAGACGCGCGTTTGGAGTTCGGTGTCCGTAATGTGCCGGCTCCAATACTGCGCCGAGGCAGCATCGTCGGCCGATCCAAAACCCGCAGGGATAAGGATCGCGGCAAAAAGCGGCCGGCCGCCTTCCGGCGTATCGACCTTTTTGTCTTCGAGCAGATAGGGGCGCAACGCCGCCTCGACCTCGCTGATATTTGCAGCGTTTGCAGCGCCCTCCGGCAGGTCGGCAATTTTGTAGGAGAGCTTCGGCTCTACATAATCGGGCGCGCCAGGTTTCAACATAGGCGCCGCTGCGTCAAGCGCGGCCGCAACGCCGCCTGCCGCTTCGAAGGATGCAATGCGTCGGTCTTCAATTTGCGCGGGCGCGAAGGGCGCCGGTAATTCTGCGCCCGCTTCCGGCAGGCTGATGCGGAAATAGGCGTCGAGACTATCCAGCACTGCGTGAATGCGCCGGTGCTCAATCTGGTCGAGAATATCTTCTTTATAAAGACCGGTTTCGTCATATACGACGAAATAGCGAACCGGCTTCGTACGTTCCGCAAGGCCGAGAGCGGCGCTGAGGCCGATGAAACCCAGCGGAAACATGAACAGGAAAATCAAAAACCCGCGTGAGAAAACATATTGGCGGTATTCGCGCCATGCGATGAGAAGGATCTGGCTCATTCCGCCGCCTCCTTAAGGGTTGCGCTTGTATCGGCATTCGCCTCGTCGCCGGCGAGGGCGACGAAAATATCGTGCAGTGTCGCGCCGGCCTGCTCGAAGCGGGTCAGCTTGATGCCAGCCGCGACGGCGCGTTCAAGAAATCCTTGCGGATCGGCGTCGTCCTCAAGTTCAATTTCAAATGTCGTTTCCGCACCGCTTTGGTCTTCAACGCGGATCCTGTCGATGCCGCCGAGCGCTGTCAGCGCTTCCATCGGCGCGGTGGTGCGCACATGCAGGCGTTGGGCGAATGACGCGCGCGCCTCGGTCATTGTGCCCTCAAAGCGTTTTTCGCCATGGGCCATGATCAAGAAGCGATCGCAAAGTCGCTCTGCGTGCTGCATCACATGGGTTGAGAATATAATCGTTCGGCCAGCAGCGCGCTGGTCGCGGATCAAATCTTCGAGCGTTTGCTGGTTGATCGGGTCGAGGCCGGAAAACGGCTCGTCAAGAATGAGCAATTCCGGCTCATGGGCAATTGTTGAGAGAAGCTGGACTTTCTGCGCCATGCCCTTCGAGAGCGCTTCGCATTTGGAACGCGCAAACTCGGCGAGGCCAAACTCTTCCAGCAACGCCATCGCCCGCTTGCGCGCCGCGCGCCGCGACATGCCGCGCAATTGCGAGAAATAGGCGATGGAATCCACCGCCTTCATTTTCTTGTAGAGCCCGCGTTCTTCCGGCAGATAGCCGATGCGCCGGCGCACGGGGATCGCTGAGTCCGATCCCAAAATGGCGATCCGGCCCGATGTCGGGTTGATGATGTCGAGCATCATCCGGAGCGTCGTTGTCTTGCCGGCGCCGTTGGGTCCGAGAAAGCCGTAGATCTCGCCCGGCGCGACCGCAAAGGAGAGATCGTCGACGGCGGTGAAGCCGCCATATCGCTTGATGACATTCTCAAGCAAAACAACTGGTTCGGACATGAATGCGTAACCCTGAGTGGACGGTTAATTTATTGCGGCGCCGGCGTTAAGGAAGCGATAAACGAGGCTACCATGAGCCCGTGTTTTCCATGCTGAGCCAGGGTTCGGCCGGCGGAAGATCTTCGCCTTCCTGCAAAAGCTCGATGGATATGCCGTCGGGCGATCGAACAAACGCCATATGCCCGCATCGCGGCGGCCGGTTGATGGTGACGCCGGCGTCGGCGAGCCGCTGGCAAGTTTCGTATATATTATCGACGCGATAGGCGAGGTGGCCAAAATTGCGTCCGCCCGGATAATCCTCCGTGTCCCAATTATAGGTGAGTTCCACGAGCGGCGCCTTTTCCGCTTTGGCCCGATCAACGTCGCCGGGCGCGGCGAGAAACACGAGCGTGAAGCGCCCTTTTTCATTTTCCATGCGGCTCGTTTCCACAAGGCCGAGCAAGTCACGATAAAACTTCAACGATGCGTCAAGGTCATTGACGCGCACCATGGTGTGCAGATAGCGCATGTTCTTTTCCTCTATTGTTTAAGATTGGGTGCGAATAATTTCATCGCGCAGATATCCGGGGCGCCGGGCGTGATAGCGGCGCATGTAGAAAGCGACGATGGCGAGCCATGACAGGAGCACGCCAAAGAAGTAATAAAACCCGGCAAGGTCGCGGACATAATAGAGCGCGGCTTCCGGTGGCGTTTCGCGAAAGAAAAGCAATTGTCCATCCTGAATGAATAATCGTTCCGCCGTCTCAATCGGCGCCGGGACGAGGCCGGCCGCTTCCGCGCCAATCAAGATGCTCGCAAGCGCAATGAAGATGACCGGCAGCGACAGGAAAAACGTCGCGAACGCGGCCAACGCATAGCCCGGAAAACGCGGCTCGTTCACCCGGGCGTAAATAGCGCTGAACGCCGGCTCATTGAGATGGGCGACGAAGGCCGGTTCGTGCTTTTGGAAATGGGCCCATTCAATAGCCGCGCCTTCAGCGATTTCCGCCTGAATACGCTGTCGCCAGCGCCAATAAAGGCCGCCGGCCGCCCCTAGCAAGACAATGATGATGACGAAAAACAGGATCATGCGTACGCGTTTGTGAAAACTCTCGGAAGGCGCCGATGTACCCTAAAGACAGGCCCGGCCCAAGGCGTAATCGAGCGCATCAGCAAACCGGTCGCGTTCCTCCGGCGACAGGAAGGCGCCGAGGATCAGGGTTTTACCCTTGGTGGTCACGCAAACCTGGCGCTCATGGGCGAGGGGGCGGTCAATGGAGACGCGGGTCCATGCGGGTTGGAGCCGCCAGCGCGTCTCGTGACCGGACGGCAGGATCCGCGACACCCACATTTCGTCTTCGTTCACGCGAACGTGCTCGCGCAGCCGGCCCTGACGATAAGAGAGCTTGAAAGCGAACCAGACGAGAAAGACATCGAGCCCGCAAAAACCGATCACCGGCCATGCGCCAATAGCGTAAAAATAAATCCCGAACAGGAAATTGGCGCCAATGACCACCGTCATCACCCCGATAAATCCGGCATTGGGGAGCGATCGGTTCGGGTATAGGACTGCGTCGAATAATGCGTCCTGATCGCTCGTCGCTGGAGGCGGCCCAAGGTCACGCGCCCGCCCCTTCATGATCGGGGCCATCGTTTCCATATGGCGAAGCCGTTCCATGACGCGAACAATAATACTGGATGATGCGCCTAGCAATTGCGCGGCCGTTCAACTTTCAAGTCTCGCAATCACCGGCTATGGTTCGCCTCGCCCTGCCGCAACACTGGATTGCTCGTCGCCCCATGCCACGAAAAATGACACGCGCCAATGCGGCGCTTCTTTACGAGCGCCTGTCGAAATCGCGGCCGGACCCGACGACCGAATTGTATTTTACAAACCCCTATACGCTTGTCGTCGCCGTTGCTCTGTCGGCGCAGGCGACTGACATAGGCGTCAACCGGGCGACCGGGCCATTGTTCGCTGTTGCCGATACACCAGAGAAGATGGCGGCGCTTGGCGAGAAAAAACTTGGGGAATACATCAAGACCATTGGCCTTTGGCGCAACAAGGCGAAAAACGTTATCGCCCTCTCAAAGATGCTGATCGATGACTATGACAGCGTCGTTCCGCGCGATCGCGACGCCCTTGAGCGCCTGCCCGGCGTCGGCCGCAAAACCGCAAATGTCGTGTTAAATGTCGCTTTCGGTGAGCCGACAATTGCTGTCGACACCCATATTTTCAGGATATCGAACCGGACGGGGCTGGCGCCGGGAAAAAATCCATTGGAAGTCGAGCT
>JAJFFU010000024.1 GCA_021776465.1 Parvularculaceae bacterium | reverse complement strand
TCGATACGACCATATGGATCACGCCGCATTGCGAAGAAACCTGTTTGCATTCCTGGCGAAAATCACACCGCACGCAGAAACAGCAGACGTAAAACTCGCCATCCACCCTGACGATCCGCCCTGGGACATGTTTGGTCTGCCGCGCATTATTTGCACGCCGGCCGATCTTGATCTTTTGTTCAATGAGATACCGAGCGCCGCCAACGGCATGACTTTGTGCGTCGGCACCTATGGGAGCAGGCCTGACAATGACTTGCCACAAATGGCTGTTGATTTTGCGCCGCGCATTCATTTCGCCCATTTGCGCGGCGTCGCCCGCGACCGGCGGGAACCACGCACTTTTTACGAAGCCAGCCATCTCGATAGTGACACAGACATGGTTCGCGTCATTCGCAACCTGCTGAACAATGAAAAGACTCAAGTCCGACAGATATTTATCCGCCCCGATCATGGCCATCAAATGTTGGGCGATGTGAGCCGCACCATCAATCCCGGCTACTCAGCGATTGGCAGAATGAAAGGCCTCGCCGAAATACGCGGCGTCATCAAGGCGCTGTCTGCATCCACCACGAATTGAAAATCGGCGCACCAATGCAAAGCCGGCGCGCGCAGTCATGAATTGAAGGTATTGAGCCAAATGGCTCCCCGAACTGGACTCGAACCAGTGACAAGCTGATTAACAGTCAGCTGCTCTACCAACTGAGCTATCGGGGAATGCCGTTGGAACGGGGCGTATAGCAAAGGGACGAGGGCGAATCCACCATCTTTTTTTGCTGTGTTGGGCGCGGTGAGGGGGCGCCCGATGGGGCGCGGCTGGTGCGGCGAACCAGCGGGCGGAGCCGCTCTTCGACAGTGATGAAACAGCTGCTGGAAGCGCCCGGAATAAGCGCCGCATCTGGGCAATTCGGGCGGGCGCGCCGGGCCGGCGCCGAAATTCCGACCCGTAATAGCGAGACGGCCGCGTCTTGGGGGAAAACGCGGCCGGTACTCACTGTCGTGGGGTATGGTGGGGTATCTTCTCGGGAGAAGATATTATCAAGATGTCACCAAACTGTTAAAAAAGGGTTAATGGCCAATCGTGGTCGGGGCGCGATCGGTCTTTATTCAGCCGGTCGATAAAGTGGATTGGGGCGCGCTTGCGTCGCCGTCTCCTGAAGAACAGGGGCCCCATCAATATCGGTATCCAGCGGATTGCCATGGCCGACGCGCGGTTGTTTCGCGCCGGTCCAGGCCCAGCGGTAAAAGCGTGCGATGTCGGCTCCGACGGCATACATGGCCGGTACGAATATTAGTGTGACGACGGTTGCGAACGCGACGCCAAACGCCAGCGAGACAATTGTCGGCTTCAGGAACTGTGCGTCGGTCGAGCGTTCAAACATGATCGGCAACAGGCCGACAAATGTCGTGAACGATGTCAGTATGATCGGCCGGAAGCGCCCGACGCCAGCTTTCACAAGCGCGCCGAAAGCACCCATGCCCTGCGCCCGTAGTCGGTTCACATAATCGATCAGGACCAGATTATCGTTGATGACGACGCCGGCCGCGGCGCCAACGCCGAAGAATGAGAACAGCGCAAAGTCAATGCCGAATAAAGCGTGGCCAAAGGCGGCGCCCATAAATCCGAACGGGATTGCACTCATGATCAGCGCCGGCTGCCAATAGGAGCTGAAAGCGATCGCCAGCAACATATACATGACAAAAAGTGCGGTCAGAAAAAGCGGCACGATGTCTTTCAGAAACTCGGCTTGCTCCTCCGCATCGCCGCGTTGCACGAGTGACGCCTCGGGGTGGCGAATTTTCCACTCCGGCACAAAATTGGTGTTGTAGTCCTCCATCAATTGGCCGCGATCGACGTCTTCGGTGATTTCTGCGGTGACGCGGGCGGAGCGTTGCCGATCGCGTCGGTCAATGCGTTTGAAGCTCGGGGCGAAATTCGCATCGGCGACAGCCGTCAGCGGTACTTCGCGACCGTCGGTGGTGCGGATGCGCATGGTTTCGATGGTGCTCAAAGATTCGCGCGCCTCGCGAGGATAGCGCACCATAACGCGCACATCCTGCCCTTCGCGGGGCAAGCGCTGAACTTCTTCGCCATAGAAAGCCTGACGCACCTGGCGAGAGACCTCGGCGAGGTTCAAGCCGAACCGTTCGGCGCCGGGCTTCAGAACGATCTGTAATTCCGGCGTCGCTGATTGAAGATTGTTGCGGACGTCAAATACGCCGGGCAGTGTTCGGAGATAATTTTGAAGGTCCACCGTCGCAAGTCTCAAATCCTCAAGATCATCGCCCTGTATGCCGAACGATAGATCAGGTCCGCTGTTGTTCTGCGTGAAGCCGATGTTGATTTCTTCCGCATCCGGAATAGGGCCAAGCTCTTTGCGGAACAAATCCGCGATGTCTTCTGTTGATTCCTTACGATTATTCGCTTCAGTGATCGTCACGTAGGAGATAACTTCGCCCTCATCGCCGCGGATATATATCGATTTGATATAAGGCTCATCGTCTTTCGCGTCTCCGAGTTTGTCCTTCAGTTTGTTGATGGCGACATCGACGTCGTCGTAAATCTGTTCGGTTCGCGTAAAGGACGACCCTTCCGGAAGGCGCACATTCAACGAAATGAATGTGCCCTGAATTTCCGGCATGAATTTAAAACCGATCCAGCCCTGCGCGAGTAACGCGCATGAAAATGCAAATGCAACCACGAAAGACGCAACGGTGACATAGCGGAGGCGAAGCGCCAGCTTGATGATCGGTTGATAAACCGTACGTGCAAAAGTGACGATGCCTTCTGAGAAAACCCGCTGTAACCGGTAATAGACGCCGTCTTTGTTTTGCGGCTTCATATGCGAAAGGTGCGCTGGCAAAATAAAGAACGCTTCGACCAGTGAAAATATCAGTGCGAATGTAATGGTCAGGCTGATCTGGCGCGTAAACTGCGCCGCGCCGCCGCCGACAAACATCCACGGAGCAAACGCGATAATCGTTGTCAGGACTGCGAAGAACACCGGTTTGATGACAAGTTGCGTTCCGACAATAGCGCTGTCCGGTCCGCCTTTGCCGTCTTCTTCGACCTGATTGTGAATACTCTCGCCGACAATAATGGCGTCATCGACGACAACGCCGATCACAAGCAAAAACCCGAATATAGAAAGGAAATTCAGCGAAACGCCCGCCATCGGCATGAAGATGAATGCGCCGGCGAAAGCGACCGCGATCCCCACAGCAACCCAGAACGCCACAGCCGGCCGCAAAAACAACATCAGGATGATCAGGACAAGAACCAGCCCGATGATGGCGTTCGACGCAACAAGACTGAGCTGTGCGTTAAATGGATCGGCGCCGTCGAACCACACAATAATGGTCGCCTTGCCGTCAAGTTCTACGTTCTTTTTCTCGATCCATTCGTTCAGGGTATCTGAAAGCTCGCTAATGTTTGAAACTTCCGGCGACTGAATGGCGATAGAGATTGCCGGTTCGCCGTTGACCGTTCGGATCTGGTTTCGGTCTTCAAAGCCGTCAATCACTGTGGCGACATCGCCGACACGAATGACCGACCCATCAGGGTCTTGCCGCACGACAATTCGCTCAAATTCTTCTGCGGTGTCTGCAAGGGCGCGCGCGGCGATCTGCAAATTGCCGGTCGCGGTGCGGACCTGGCCGCCGGCGAGATTGAGCGATGATCCGCGAATGGCCCGGGCGACGTCGTCAAACGTCAAACCAAAGCGGCGCAATGATGCCTCGGAAACCTCAACAGAGACTTCCTCGCGTTCATCACCCCACAAATCCACGAGCGGCGATCCGCCCGGCAGTTGAGAAACTTCGTCACGAAGGTCGCGCGCAAGGCGGTTAAGCTCGCGTTTATCGAGGTCGCCATAAAGCGCCATGAACATGCCCGGAGAATTGTTTGTCCATTGCGATATGATTGGCGCGAAGGCGTCGTTTGGCAGTGTTGAAACGCCGTCTACGCGGTTTTTGATTTCATTGATGAACTTGGTGGCGTCCATGTCCTGGTCGCCTTCAACATTGATCGACGCACGCCCTTCGCGCGCGACCGATTCGATATGTTGAATGCCGTCGATGCCTGCGATGGCCTCTTCAACGCGCAGCACAATTTGTTCTTCGACTTCCCGCGGCGATGCGCCCTGCCAGATGACCGAGATCGTCGCGCCAGTGAAATCTGCGGACGGATCAAGTTCGCGTTCGAGGCTGGTAAACGCCAGGAACCCTGAAATCAGGCAGGCGATCATCAAGAGGTTTGCGGCGACCGAATTGTTCGTCCACCAGGAAATCAGGCCGGTCACTGGTCGCCTCCCGATCGTGAATCGGCGCTAACGGTAACCTCGCGCGCTGGCGCGGTGATGGCCTGCGGATCGGTCGGCATCACCGCATCGCCATCGTCGGCGCCGCGAAGCGGCGAAATAACGATGCGTTCGCCCGGCGTGATACCGGACGCGACAGTGAACGTTTCCTTGTCGCTGGAGACAACTTGCACGCGGCGGCGTTCGAGGAGGTTGTTATCGGTGATAATATAAACGCCGTCGCGACCGTGCAGAGCCGCACGGGGCAATACGATAGCGTCGTTAAACTGGCTTCCCTCGATCACAGCATCGACAAACAAGCCCATGGCGAGCGGCGTGCCGTCGGCGGACGAACCGTCGCCATAGGGATCGTCGACGACGGCGATCGCTGCGATCTGACGGGTCGCTGGATCAATCGCGCCGTTGGTGCGGGCGATGCGCGCCGTCCATTCATGCGATCGGCCGGCAATAAAGGCGGAAAGTATTACCGGCGGTCCCGGCGTTGCTTCGTCCTCGACGAAAGCGACCGGCAGGCCGAGTTTCGCAAGGTCGTTGTCTGTTAGCGGCAACCTGATTTCAGCGACATCAGTTGAAAAGATCCGGCCGAGTTGTGCGCCCGGCGAAACATATTGCCCGACGCCGACAATGCGTTCGCGCACGCGGCCCTTGAACGGCGCTTTAATGGTTGTTCGCTCGACATCGAGTTCCGTGGCTTTGTATTCCGCCTGAGCTTGCGCAAGCTGAGGCATACGCAAGGCCAGGTCTGTCGGATCCTCGTCGCGGCCGAGTTCTTCATAATCTCTGCGCGCCAGCGCGGCTTCGGCTTCTTCCTGTGCTAGTCGCGCACGCGCCGCCGCCGCTGTCGCCCGATAAGGGGCATCCTCGATTTTGATCAGCACTCCGTTTTTATCGAACGCACCGCCGTCAACAAAATTATCAGAGACCGAAACAACGCGGCCGGCGACTTGCGCGGTGAGGTTGATATCAGTGCGCGGACGAACTTCACCTTGCGCATGGACGTCGAGGGTGACAGATCCGGCGGTCGCGACCGTGAAGAACACGGCCGGCGGCGCCGTTTCCGGCGCCTGGCGTTCGATTTCCGGCTTGAGCGATCCCATGACGCCGATGAGCGCGAATCCGCCCGCAAGAATACCGAGCGTCCCAATCAGTGTGAAGAATTTACGAAACATAACACTTACTCTCCGGTGCCTGGCTCCAACAGCGCCAATCGATCAGCCGTCAAAAAATCCCCGCCGATAGCGAGGTAGAGCTGAACCCGATTGGAAACGCGTTGCTGTTTGGCCTGGATGTATTGGCTTTCCGCCGAAATGCGGCGGGTCTGTGCGTCCAAAAGGTTGAAAATCGTAGCTGCGCCGGAAGAATACCGACGCTCCGTTAAATCTTCAGCGGCCGCTGCTTCTTCAAACGCCAGCCGCAAGGCGGCTTCGCGCGCTGCAAGTAACGTCTCAGCAGCGATTGCGTTCTCGGCCTCTTCATAAGCGCTCAACACGGTCTGCACATAATTGAAGACAGATGCTTCTGCGGCCGCGCGCGCGCGCTTTGAATTGGCGAGAAGACGCCCGCCCTGGAAAAGCGGTTGGAAAACGCCGCCGATGAGATTTCCGGCGAGGCGTTTGGCGTCAATCAAATCTGCAAATGACGGCCCTGACGTGCCGACCTGCGATGTCAGTGTAAATTGCGGCAACAGATCTTTGCGCGCAACGCGTGAGCGCAGTCCTGCGGCGTCCATGCGCGCTTCGGCTGCGACCAGATCGGGGCGACGGGCGAGAATGTCGCCAGGTGCGCCGGCGCCGTCGAGCGCCGGTAACAGGGGAAGCGCGTCGGTCGCTTCGAGTTCGGCGGCGGGATAGCGGCCAAGCAAGACCTCAAGCGAGCGCGAGGCTTCCTTTTCAAGGCGCTGGCGCAAAGCAAGATTGGCCTGGCTGGTGCCAAGCGCCGATCGCGACAACCGAACATCGAGACTGGACGCAACGCCGCGCTCATATCGCCGATCCGTCACCCGCAAATTGCTTTCGCGCGCGGTAACGTCGCGGTCGGCAAGCTCACGTTGCTGGCGCGCTTCAATGAGCGAAAACCAGGCTTGCGCCGTGCGCGCGGCGATTGAGAGTTCCGCGCCGGCGAGGTCTGCGTACGCGGCCGCAGCGTCTTTATAGGACGCGCGCGTTTCGTCGAGGAGGCGTCCCCAGACATCGATTTCCCAGCGTACTTGTCCGCCGAGCGAATAATTGTTGATCCAGAGCCGCTTGTCGGCGTCGACCGGGGCGCTGCCGCCGGTTCCGCCGCCGCCTGCGCCGGCCTGGGCCGCTGACGTCGGATCGATCACGATGGCGTTTCGCGAGGCGCTGAAATTGGCGCCGACGGTCGGCAACAGATCGGCGCGCGAAATGCGCGCTCGGGCCCGCGCCTGCGTAAGGTTTGCGGCTGCCGCGCGAAGGTCGTTATTTTGCGTTAACGCCTCGGTAATTATATTTGTGAGGGCAGGGTCTTCAAATGCGGCGACCCAGTCGCCGGTCGGATTGCCTGCAATATTTGCATCGGCTGCCCAGACGGCTGGCTCAGATGGCAATTGCGCCTGCAGTAATTCCTGATCAACGCTCGCGCACGAGACAGCGAAAATCGCTGTCGCTGCTATTACGCTGCTTGTCCGAAACTTAACGCCCAAACTCATCTTGCCCCTCGTCGTGAACATCATTTTCTCTGCCGTCGGCCACGTATGTGTCTGCGACAACGCCAGCTTTCAACCGATTATCGGCCAGAGGAGCAGCGGTTGCGACAAACGACGTCAATTCAGCCGGTTTCAACGGTGACGCTAACGCCCCGGCTTGACAGCATAGTTAATAAAAAGTCGTCAGCCACGGCATTTTGGTTCAAAACCGTTGCATTTTGGTCATTGTGACGATGAATCTGACGCTTTTCGCGCACCCTGCGGATCATTTCCACAGGGGCGTTTCCACAGGGCGCTGCGCCGATTGGAGGCCACGGCCGGAATCGAACCGGCGTACACGGCTTTGCAGGCCGCTGCGTCACCACTCCGCCACGTGGCCTCGGTCGAGAGCGAGCGCTCTCTTAGCGCGGCGAATTGGACCGGTCAAAGCAATTTGCCGCGCCTTTTAGCGCACCGGTTTCTTGTCGCCGCGTTGCACTGGGGCGGCGCCGGCGCTATGCCGCGAGGATCGATATTTGGCAGACCCGGTCACTTGCATGAATTACGAAACCGCCCGTCGGCACATGGTTGAATGTCAGGTTCGACCCAATGACGTAACGGACCTACGCATTCAACGCGCCATGGAGACAATTCCGCGCGAAATATTCGTGCCGCTGGAGTTGCGCGATCAGGTCTATGTCGAACGCGAAGTTGTCTACGCGCCGAACCGGCGCCTGCTGCGGGCGCGTGATTTCGCCAAACTCGTCGCCGCCGCCGATATCCGCGCCAGCGATGTCGTCCTGAATGTCATCAGCGGCAGCGGCTATTCGACCAGTATTCTTGCCTGCCTCGCAGAGATGGTCGTATCGGTCGAAAGCGATGAAAGCCTCGCCGCGCTCGCCCAGGACAATCTCAACACGCTGGGCTTTTCAAACGCGGCCGTGATTTCCGGTGATCCGGCGGCTGGCGCGGCCGGGCAGGGCCCGTTCGATGTCATATTCCTGAGCGGCGTTATCGAGCGGGAACCGGTTTCATTGCTGGCCCAGTTGAAAGAAGGCGGCCGGCTCGCCGCCATCTTGCGGGAAAATGGTGTTTCCCGCGGCGGCGTCTATCTGAAATCCGGGGCGACATCGTCGTTTCTGCCGCAATTTGACGCCGCTTCAAGCGTTGCGATGCCGGGCTTTGAGCGCGCCAAGGAATTTGTTTTCTGACCGGCGTAACGCCAAATCCGGCCGTTAATGGTGCGGTAAGTAACGTGTTGATACCACAGGGCCTTGAAACCTGCGCCGAAGCGCCCGAAAACATTGGCGCCGGACGGGAATCGCCGGTCGCGCCGCGCTAATCTCGCTTCCATCAAAGGACCTACGCGTCAATGGAAAACGCACAACCAGAACCGAGCATGGAAGAAATTCTGGCGTCGATCCGCCGGATTATTTCCGAAGACGAAGAGGGCGCTGACGCCAATGCGCCGGCTAAACCATCCTTGGTTCAAGAAATTGCGCCGGCCACGCGGCCAGCCACGCCGCCGGCCGCCGAAGCCGATCGCGCCAATCCCCATCTCGAAACGGAAGATGTTGAAATGATTAAGCAAAATGTCGCCGCCGCCGTACACAATGAAGCAGAGGACGCCATGATGGATGAAGGCGCAGCAAGCGCTGCATCAAGCGCATTCGCAAACCTTTCCGATTCGGTTCGGGTTTCAGACGGGCCGGGCAAGACGCTCGAAGATATCGTCGTCGACATGCTGAAACCGATGGTCAAGGATTGGCTCGACTCGAATTTGCCGGCGATCGTCGAGGAAAAAGTCGAGGAAGAGGTTCAGCGGGTCGCGCGCCGCCGCCGCTAGCACGGATCTCGTTTACGCCTTCTGGCCGGTCCTACGGGGCCGGCTTTTCTATGTCCGCTTTTGCTGTCGTCTGACATTCTTGCAACCGGCCCGCGTTCGCGTAGGCTCGCCGAAAACCCCAAGCTGGGCGCCAGATTGCGGAGCGAATGATGAATAGATCGCGTGTGTTTGTTGGCGCTGCGGCGCTAGTCTTTCTGGCGGCCTGCGGCGGTGAGCCCGATGCGGTCAATGACGCCGCTGAAACGGGCGACGTCGCCAGCGCCGCCTTTCAATATCCGGAAACCGTCACTGTGGAACAAAACGATACTTATCATGGCCGCGATGTGGCCGACCCCTATCGCTGGCTGGAAGATGACGTGCGCGAGAGCGACGCCGTCGCCGAATGGGTCGCAGCGCAAAATGCCGTGACGTCCAAATATTTGAGCGGTCTTGATCATCGCGGCGCCATCGAGACGCAGCTGTCGCGGTTCTGGGATTACGAAAAATTCCTGCTGCCTGTTCAAAAAGGCGCGTACACTTTTTTCTCCAGCAATGACGGATTGCAAAACCAGTATGTGTTGAACGTCCAAAAAGGCGAAGACGCGCCGCGGGTTTTGCTTGATCCCAATGGATGGTCGCAAGACGGCGCCACGGCGCTCGGCGCTTATTATCCGTCCCCGGACGGGCGCCTTCTTGCCTATATGATCCAGGACGGCGGTTCGGATTGGCGGACGGTCAAAATCATTGACGTTGAAACCGGCGCCGATCTTGGCGACGCCATCGAGTGGGTGAAGTTTTCCGGCCTCGATTGGGCGAAGGACGGATCGGGCTTTTATTATTCTCGCTATCCCGAACCGGAAGAAGGCGCTGAATTTCAAAGCCTCAATGTCGATCAGGCTGTTTATTTTCACGAGGTCGGCAATGATCAAGGCGCCGATGCGCTGATTTATGCACGCCCGGACCAGCCCGATCATGGTTTTGCTGCGACAGTTTCCTCGACCGGTGAGACGCTTGTCATCACCGTTTGGAAAGGGACAGACGAAAAATATGAGGTCGTAACGATTGGTCTTGTCGACGCGGACGCAGAGCCCGTAACGCTGGTGGGCGGGTTTCATTCCGACTACAGCTACTTCGCAACGGCCGATGGCAACCATTATTTCCGTACGGATGATAATGCGCCGAAGGGCCGGATTGTCGCCAATCCCGTCGAGCGCGGCCAATGGATAGATATCACGCCGGAAGCCGACGGCGTTTTGACGGGCGCAAATATTGTCGGCGGCAAGATCGTCGCGGAATATATGGAGGACGTTAAGTCCGTCGTCCGTCTTTATGAACTGGACGGCGCTGATGCGGGGTCTGTCGACCTGCCGGGCCTTGGATCCGTTACAGGGTTCGGCGGCGAGCCGGACGAGCAGATCACGTTTTATAATTTCGAAAGCTTCAACCAGCCGGATACGATTTATCGCCTCGACATGGCGACCGGCGAGCAAACGATATTCAAACAGCCGCAGACGGCGTTCAATCCCGATGACTATCTCGTCGAGCAGGTGTTTTATCAGTCGAAAGACGGGACCCGCGTGCCGATGTTCATTACGCGCCGCAACGACCTCGACATGACGCAGCCGCACCCGACGCTGCTCTATGGGTATGGCGGTTTTAATGTGTCGTTGACGCCGGGCTTTTCGATCACGCGGCTTTCCTGGGTCGATATGGGCGGCATTTACGTGGTTGCAAACCTTAGGGGCGGCGGCGAATACGGCAAGGCGTGGCACAATGCGGGACGCCTTCAGAATAAGCAGAATGTGTTT
>JAJFFU010000230.1 GCA_021776465.1 Parvularculaceae bacterium | reverse complement strand
CGCGATGGCAGGAATTGATCGAGGGCGGTCTCGATGAGGCCGGCGGTTTCTTTGATGGTGGAATTGAAATTTGACACGGTTTCCGCCCTTTAAACCCCGTCGTCCCCGGCGAAAGCCGGGGCCCAGTTACGTCAACGGGATTTCTTCACCTGCTGGATCCCGGCTTTCGCCGGGAAGAACGGAGGGAAATGGATGAAAAAGTTACAATTGCCAAGTCCGAGCGTTTCGACGTGTCTTACCCGCGACCGTCGACAAACCCCTCGCCGTCGCAAGCTTCGCACATGCGCGCGATCAGCCCGCGTTTGCCGCGCCCGCCGCAATCATCGCAAATGGCTTGGTTCGCGCGCTTGGCGCCCATGAACATCGATAGCATGTCGATGTCGCGCCCGGCTTCGCCATCGGCGCTCTGGGTTGGCGCTCTGTTCGTCGCGAATTCTCGCGCCACCTCAAGCTTCGCCGCTGGAAACGCTGCGGCCATGGATGCGCTTTCCCCTTGCAGCCCATGAATGCAGAGCGCTAGGTCGCGCCGCCATTGTTCGATGATCAAGTTGAATTGCGTCTCGTTAAACGCGCCGACAACCTGCAGGCCAGCCATCAGGAACAGATCGTTATTTTCGATAGACGCAACGGAAATATGGAGGTTTTGGTTTATCCGCTCAATGGCCTGCGCCGTATTCGGAAACTCGGAAAACCGCGCGAGGAAACCGAGCTCTGAAACCTGTTTCGACCCCGGCCCCGTTTGCATCAACGCGACGACAAAATTGACGCCATTGTCTTTGACGCCATAGACCTTGAGCGGCCCGTCCTCGCCCAGACTGTCGACATCGCTGAAACGCGTCTTCAGCGCAGCAACGATATCGCGCATCGCCCACGCCGTATCCTCGGCCGCGCCGCCGGAAAATAACTTAAACATAAACCTACCCCTAAAACCCAAAACCCCAAGCGGCGAACGTTACACTATGCGCCGCGAGGGGCAAGGTTCGCGCTCACTGGTCATTCAATCCGGGAATCGCATCGATCCATTGGCGATGAAAAGCGACATCGACGTAATATTCCCGCGCGCCGTATCGGCCCTCTAATTCGCCGTCGTCGCCGGTGTCCTGTCCGGAGCTGATCCCGGCGACACAATGGCGGCCATCTTCCAGAACATACGCCGGCCCGCCACTGTCGCCCGGTCCGCTGACGCCTTCGAGGTAAGTCGCTGCGCTATCGTCAGGCGCGTCAAACAGAAACGACAACACGCCGGGAAACTGTTCGTCGATCGTATTTTCCGCCGCCAAAACGCCATCGCCCCGACCTGTTACACCGCGCCGTCCATCGCCGATATCACCGGCCCCGATAATGGCGACGCGCGTTCCGACGCCGGGGGTATCATTGCACAGAGGCACGAAATCACCGCCGATGAAGGCGCTTTCCAGTTCGATAATCGCGATATCGCGCTCCATCGACGGGCCATCCGGCGCGTAATGAATATCCGCCACCTGCATAGTTGCATCCGCGCCGATCATGTCGCCGGCTGAAAACTGCCCCGCGACATGCGCCGCCGTAACAACAAAGCGATCGCCGATTTTCGTCCCCATCCCATTCACCGCGCCATCGGCAGTCAACGCCAGGACAAGCGGTTGCGGCAGCCATTCTGCAAAAGACTGCGCCGCCTCTATTGATCGATCGTCACGAATGACGATCGCTTCGGCGCCGCTGGAAATCGCTGCGGCCGCGAGGATCAAAATAAAAACACCGTTTTTCATGTAGACACCCTTTATTGACTACAACTGTAGTCACAAACGGTTTCGGCCGTCAATATCGCTATTAGCCTTTGAATTCGGTGAAAAAAGCATATTTTGCAATGCAGCAATACTCGCGCTATATCTGCCAATCTTTTGTGAGTGCGACACAGCTTGCGAGGCTCCGTCGCCCATGAAATAACGCGGCAATAGTGAAGTTGAGGGGACTGTCGATGGCGTCCGGCCAGAACGATACAATTGGGGGCGAGATAAAAGTCGTTCTGGCGCAGCCGAGAGGCTTTTGCGCCGGTGTCGAACGCGCGATCGATATTGTCGAACGCGCGCTCGAAAAATATGGCGCGCCCGTCTATGTGCGCCACGAAATCGTCCACAATAAATATGTCGTCGAGACGTTGCGCGAACGGGGCGCGATCTTCGTTGAGGAAGTCGACGAGATCCCCACCGGCGCCGTCACTGTCTTTTCCGCACACGGCGTTTCCAAGAAAGTCGAAGACGGCGCATTAGTGCGCGAACTCGATGTGCTGGACGCGACCTGCCCGCTCGTCACCAAGGTGCACAAGGAAGGCCGGCGTTACGCGGCGAAAGATTATGACATCGTCCTGATCGGCCATATCGGCCATCCGGAAGTTGAAGGCACGCTCGGCCAGATCCCCGGAACTGTTCACGTATTGTCGGAAGTCGAAGAGGTTGAAAACCTGACCGTCTCCGATCCGGACCGTGTCGCGTTCGTGACGCAAACGACGCTTTCGGTAAACGACACCAAAGACGTCATCGCCGCCCTCAAGGCCCGCTTCCCGAATATTATCGGACCGGATACGCGCGATATTTGTTACGCGACGCAAAACCGGCAGACCGCCGTCATCGCTTTGGCGAAACAGGTCGACCTACTGCTGGTCGTTGGCGCGCATAATTCGTCGAATTCAAACCGGCTTCGCGAGATTGGCGAAAATTTCGACATCCCGTCTTATCTCATCGAAGATGCATCGATGTTCGACCCGGCCTGGCTTACCGATGACATAAAAACCATCGGCGTTACCGCGGGCGCTTCGGCGCCGGAAAAACTCGTTCAACAAACAATTGGACGGCTGAAGAATTATCGCACCGTAACGGTCGAAACTCTGGACGGCGTTGAAGAGAATATCCACTTCAAGCTGCCGCGCGACCTCGCAGACGTACCCCGATCCGAAGACGCCATGAAGGCATGGGCCGTCGGCGCCGTTTAACCGCTAACCACAGGACTATAGTCGAAAATGTCAGTTTCCCTGCACCAGCAAGCCCGCGTCGGCGCCTATGTCATGAAACAGACGCTGTTTGGCCGCGATAAGTATCCGCTGGTTCTGTTCCTTGAACCGCTCTTTCGCTGCAACCTCGCCTGCCCCGGTTGCGGCAAGATCGATTACCCGGCGCCGATCCTCAACAAGCGCCTTACCGTCAAGGAATGCCTTGATGCGGTCGACGAATGCGGCGCGCCTGTTGTGGCTGTGCCCGGCGGCGAACCGCTGATCCACAAGGAAATCGGCGAGATCGTCGAAGGCATCGTCAAGCGCAAGAAATTCGTTTCGCTCTGCACCAACGCACTGCTGCTCGAAAAGAAACTGCACCTCTTCAAGCCGTCGCCGTTCCTGTTCTTCTCCGTTCACCTCGATGGGCTGGAAGAAGAACACGATCACGCGGTCGATCAAAAAGGCACGTTCAAGATTGCCATTGAAGCAATCAAGGCGGCGCAGGCGCAAGGCTTTCAGGTCAATGTCAACGCGACGATCTTCGACAACATGACCGCCAAACAGGTTGCCGACTATCTCGATTTCGCAACCGATCTCGGCGTCAACATCTCGATCTCGCCGGGCTACGCTTATGAGCGCGCGGAAGATAAAGATCACTTCCTGTCGCGCGAGAAAACCAAAAACCTGTTCCGTGATATTTTCCGAATTGGCAAGGAACGCGGCAAAGCCTGGAACCTGTCGCACTCGTCGCTGTTCCTGAATTTCCTAGCGGGCAATGAAGAATATATGTGCACGCCATGGGGCTCGCCGACGCGCAACGTCTTCGGTTGGCAGAAACCGTGTTACCTGCTCGGCGAAGGCTATGTTTCATCGTTCAAGGAATTGATGGAAACAACTGAGTGGGATCAGTACGGCACCGGCAAATACGAAAAATGCGGTAACTGCATGGCCCATTGCGGATACGAGCCGACCGCGGCCATGGACGCCGTGAAAAATCCGCTGAAAATGTTCCGCATTCCGAACATGTTCAAGATCAAAACCGAAGGCCCGATGGCGCCGGAAATCGACATGACCAACGCCCGGCCCGCGGTCGACGTTCACGAAAAACTCGTCGCCGAGGAAATGTCAAAGATCGAGCGCGAGAAAAAGTCCGCGAAAGATCGGGCCGAGGTCGCGGCGTAAGGTCTTCAACGCCTTTTCTGAATCCGATCCAAGTTTCAAAAGCGCCGGGAATTG
>JAJFFU010000229.1 GCA_021776465.1 Parvularculaceae bacterium | reverse complement strand
TTGCTGGGCGAATTGCCAGCTGAGCGCCGCCTCGGGCTTATTTCCTATGGCCATCGGCGCAAAGGCGATTGCAGCGACATTGAGGAACTGGCCGCCATTGGCGCGGATCGCGCCGCCATCGGCGCCGCCGTTAAGGGCCTGAGCCCCAAAGGCAAGACACCCATGGCCGCATCGGTAAAACTCGCCGCGGATAAATTGAAGTATACGGAAGAAAAAGCGACTGTCGTCCTCATCAGCGACGGCATTGAAACTTGCGAGCCCGATCCTTGCGGCGTTGCCGCCGCGCTTGAACAGGCCGGCGTCGATTTTACCGTTCACGTGGTTGGCTTTGACGTCACAGAAGAAAATGCGCAGGCGCAATTACAGTGCCTCGCTGAAAATACGGGCGGGAAATATATCTCCGCCTCGAATGCAGCCGAATTGGGCGCGGCGCTGGAAACAACCGTAGCCGAAGCGCCGGAAGTCGTTTCCGAGACAAAAGTCCGGTTGCGCGCAACCGAACTCGAAGGCGGTCTTGTCATCGAAGAGGGGCTTAGCTGGACGGTGACGCCGCGTCTTGGCGGCGACCCGGTGGTGCAGGAAACTAACGCCGGCATTCTCGATATTGAAATCGCGCCCGGCGCCTATGACGTCGCTGTGGAACGGGTTTCTGATGGCCTCAAAGGAACGCAGGAACAGGTCGTTATCCGCGAGAACACCTGGAAGACGGTAACGATTGCGCTCTCCTTTCCGGTCGAAGCAACGGTTCTGGCTGATCCGGGCGGTGATGTGATGGCGGGAACAAATATCCTCATTCACTGGACCGGACCGGATCGACAGGGTGACTACGTCACCATCGTCGAGAAGGGCGCCGATAACGGCCATTATGGACGGTACGCCTATACGAAGCGGGGCGATCCGGCTGAATTGCGCATGCCGGTTGAGCCGGGCGACTATGAAGTGCGGTATATGCTTGGCCGGCCCATTCGCACGCTTGCGAGCGTCGATATCACGGCAACGCCAGCCACGGCGACACTGGCGGCGCCTGATGGCGCGATTGCCGGCGAAGAAATCAGCGTCGCGTTCACCGGCCCGCCGGCCGGGTCCGGCGACTGGATCACGATTGTGAAGCCCGACGCGGCTGATAAGTCGTATAAGGATTATCACTACACAAAAAATGGCAGCCCCGGAAAACTGCGGATGCCGCTTGAGGCTGGCGAATACGAGCTGCGCTTTGTGCAGGGAAATAATAAAGTGCTCGCGCGGCGGCCGATTACGGTGAGCGCTGCATTGGCGACCATCACGGGGCCGGAAACGGCGATTGCCGGTGAAGAAGTGACGGTTGAGTTTACCGGGCCGACGCCGGCGTCAGGCGACTGGATTACGGTGACGAAAACAGACGCCGCGCCGAAAAAATTTAACGACTACAGCTATACGCGCCATGGCAGTCCCGCAACGGTGCGTATGCCGCTTGAGGCGGGCGAGTACGAGTTGCGCTTCGTGCAGGGGAACACCAAAGTGCTCGCGCGCCAGCCCATTACGGTGACGGCCGCGTTCGCCACCCTCAGCGCGAAAGAAACCGCCATTGCCGGTGAAACCGTCAGCGTTGCGTTCACCGGGCCGGCGCCCGCATCCGGTGACTGGGTCGCCGTCGCCGAACTTGATGCGGCGGAGAACAAATATATCGACTACGCATACACCAGGCATGGTAGCCCTGCGGAAGTTCGGATGCCGCTTGATGCGGGAAATTATGAACTCCGCTTCGTGCAGAACAACAGGAAAGTCATTGAGCGCCGGCCCATTACGGTCGAGCCCGCGATAGCAACGCTCGATGGGCCGTCTACGGCGAAGGCCGGTGATCTGATTGAGGTGGCGTTCACCGGACCGCCGCCGGGAAGCGGGGACTATGTCGCGGTAGCGGAAGTCGGCGCTCCCGATCTTAAATATAAAGGCTACGGCTATACGAAAGCCGGCAGTCCCGTGCGCGTGCGCTTGCCAAAAGAACCGGGCGACTATGAGCTGCGCTTCATTCACGGCAACAAGAAAGTGCTAACCCGCGCGCCGTTGACGATTACGCCGGCGGAGTAGGTGGCGGAGTAGGCGCTGGAATGGGCGGCGCTGCCAGATAGGGCGCGTCGCCGGGCAAGCCCATGGCGTGGCGGCGCAGCGCCTCTGCTGCGTCGGCCGGGTTGCCAATTATTTCGTCCGGCGAAATCGGCGCGCCAAAAGAAATCTCATACGGTTTGTTTTTCTTGTTGAGCAACTCGTGGAAGAGCGTGATGTCGCGCAATTCCGTGTTAACGCGCCAGGCCAGATAATAGAGCCACGAATTTCGCATGACGATCTTCGCTGGCACGACTGGGCAATCATATTTCCGCGCGAAGGACGCAATAGACCCGAGCCATGTTTGTTCGGTCAGTTTGCGTTGCTCATCCATAAAAGCGAGCCGCCCGGATGGGAACAGGACGACACAACGGTCTGCCTCAAACGCCGCGCGCGCCTCGACCAGCGTATCGCGAGAGGAAAGCCGTGACCGTTCTTCCGGGCGCCAGACGACAGGGATGATCATGTCGGCAATGCCAGGCGCTGCTCGAATGGCGTCGCGATTGGCGAAGAATGTCATGTCCGGTCGAACAGACTTCAGGGCATCGTACATGGCGACGCCGTCAGGAATGCCCGTCGGGTGCGTTGAAGCAATCAGCACACGGCCGTCTTTCGGAATATTCTCAAGGCCGGAAACAGTTAGGTTGATGTCGAGCAAGTCGCTCACATAATCGAAGACCCCCGCCCCTTTATGATTGGCAACGGCATCGGCCATTTTGACGGCGGGCCCGTACAGTAAAATCGGATAAAGAAGCGATTTGTAGAGCGGCCAAAGCGGCGAGTGCATTAACCGCACGGCGCGCTCCTCGATCAGCTCATCAACGATGTGCTTGGCTTGTGCGCGGGTCCGCGGATCGGTCTGGTCTATGGCGTCCAAAGCGCGTCTCGGTGTTTCCGTAACGGGGTTTTTCACAAAATCCGGATGCGCCTTATACCAGATTCTTTTAATCGCGCGCGTTCGCGTTTTCCTCGCGGTCGTCGCGATACGGCTCGCTCGCCAGATGCAGTGTCAGGAAAGCGCCGGCCATCAGGAAGGCGACAGCGCCCAGACCGCTGATATGACCGCCAGCGTCATTGCCGAGCCATTTGCCCACAGCCGCGACAAGCGCGACGAGAATATAGGGTGCAATCGGCGGGTGTTCATGGCGCAGGCGCATGAAAAACAGCGCCGCCGCAGCAATGAACAACGTCACCGATAAGAGATCGAAGATGGTTTCCAATTAAAAAAGCCTCCGGCGAAGGATATTCGCCGGAGGCCGTTAAGGAATGATTTCCCTTATTGCTTAAAGCGCGCCTATTCTGCGCGCTGAGCATCTCTTAAAGCTCTGAATTCATTGCCTTCATACCAGTTCGGCCAGGCCGACGAATAGGCAATGGCTGCGCCGGTTTCGTACAGGATGTTGGTTGAATCAACCATCGCTTCCATGGGCCAGTCCGGCGAAAATTCATCGCTGGGTTGGTGATAGTCATTGTTACGGTAAGCGTCGCCGATCGCCTTGCCGGCCTCGACGCCGCCATCGACGAGGTCGCCGCCGCCATCTGCGTAGAGCATCGGCACGCCTTTTTTGGCGAGCGAGATATGGTCTGACCGGTAGAAATATCCCTTCTCCGCTTCCGGGTCCGGCGTCAGGCGACGCGCGTAAGGCGCCGCGGCTTCCTGTAGAATGTCTTCAAGTTCGGATGCGCCATAACCAACAACGACCATGTCCTTGACCGGCGGTGTTGGCATGATCGCGTCGATATTGATGCCGCCCACAATTTGCTTGAGCGGGACCGGCGGATATTCGCCGAAATAGGCTGAACCAAGAAGACCGGACTCTTCGGCCGTTACCGCTGCAATCAGAATTGAGCGGCGCGGGCGGGTGTCATTGTTGGCGAATTTCTCGGCGATTTCGAGGATCGCCGCAACGCCCGTCGCATTATCGACGGCGCCGTTGTAAATGCCGTCTTCACCGTCCGCACCCGGATTATTGCCGAGGTGGTCCCAATGTCCCATGTAAAGGACATATTCGTCAGGCGCTTCGCTGCCGCGCAATACGCCAACAACATTGGCGTCTTCGCTGCGTTTTATCGTGTTTGTCAGCGTCGCCGAGGCGGTGATGCCTGTCATCGGAACGGCGGCGAAATCGTCCTGCAGCGCGGCCTGCATCTGCTCGTCGAGATCAAGCCCGGCCGCAGAAAAGAGCGCGCGCGCATAGTCGTTTGAAATCCACGCCTCGGCGGCGACGCGTGAGGCGCCATTGTCGTCCCGTTGCAGGTCGACCTGTGGGCCGGCCCACGAGGTTTCAACAACATTCCAGCCATAGGCGGCCGGCGCCGTATCGTGAATAACGATTGCGGCGGTTGCGCCCTGACGCGCGGCCTCTTCATATTTGTAGGTCCAGCGCCCGTAATAGGTCATGGCGTTACCATTGAAGAGTTCGGGATCTTGCGTTGCAAAGCCTGGATCATTGACCAGCATCACAACCGTCTTTCCGGTCGCGTCGACGCCCTCATAGTCATCCCAGTCATATTCCGGCGCAACAACGCCGTAGCCGACAAAGACAAGGTCGCTGTCTGCGAAGGAGATATTTTCCTCGATGCGTTTGCTCCAGAAGACGACGTCTTTTTGGTATTCTAAATCCTGCGTCTCGCCGTTGACGGAAACGGAGAACGATGAACTCGCCGGATCGAGCGTCGATTCAACGATCGGCACTTTTTGTTCGTAGCTGTCGCCGATCGGCTCAAGGCCGAGGCGCTCATATTCCGCGGCGAGATAGGCTCGCGTTTTTTCGCCGCCCGGCGTTCCGGGCGCGCGGCCTTCAAATTCGTCGGATGCGAGGATGGAAATGTGCTCGGCGAGATCGCCTGCGGTGATGGCGGGGTCGAATGTGTGGCCTTCGGTTGCCGCAGCTTCATTCGATTCTGTGGCGTCCGTCGGCGTTTCAGCTGGCGCGTTCTGTTCGCCGCCGCAAGCAGCCCCAAGCGCCAGCACAGCAGCCGCGCCGTAAAATTGATGAATTCTCATCCCGATACCCTTCCTGAAAATTGAATTGCGCCGTGTCTGGCACGCAGCGCCCGCGGAGACAAGATTTGCGCCAGTTCAGTGCGCAACCGCCGGTGGCCAAGGGTCAATTTTTGGATTAATAGCGACGTTCTATCCCGTGCGGGCGCACCCGGGCGGGGGTCTCGGGAGGACCTGAATGAGTGTATCTGTGACGACCGCGCATGCCGCGGCGGCGCGCTTTTCTGATTGC
>JAJFFU010000228.1 GCA_021776465.1 Parvularculaceae bacterium | reverse complement strand
ATACAATGTGCCGTTCCGACTGCTTGCCATTAGATAGACGAAGAAGAATTTCATGCGGGAAAGGTATCGTCCGGGCGCCGCCCTCTCAACCCGATCACCCCCGCGAAGGCGGGGGTCCAGCAGCAAAAAAGCCATGCCAATGCATGACATTCTTCATGACTGGATTCCCGCCTTCGCGGGAATAAGCGGCGGACCGTGAAAAAAACCTACGGGTAAACCCGCTCGCTTTGCCAGTCGGCGTCCGGCGCCTCGCGCCAATAGACGAGCCGGTCGTGCAGGCGAAACGGGCGGTTGACCCAGAACTCAATTTCGATGGGCTTCAACCGGTATCCGGACCAGTGATAGGGCCGCGGCACGTTTTCGCCTTCGTAAAGTTTGTCGAGGCGGGCGATTTCCTGTTCCAGCGCTTCGCGGCTTTCCATCGGCCGCGACTGGGCCGAGGCATGGGCGCCGAGCTGGGCGTTGCGGGCGCGCGTTGCGAAATATTCGTTTGCTTCCTCGTCGCTGACCCGTTCGACACGGCCGCGAAACCGGACCTGGCGGCGGATGGTCTTCCAATGGAAACACGCCGCCGCTTGCGGGTTGGCGGCAAGCTCTTCGCCCTTGGCGCTTTCCACATTGGTGTAAAATGTGAGGCCGCAGGCATCGACGTCTTTCAATAGGACCATGCGCACATTCGGCAGATTATGCGCGTCAGCGGTCGCCAGCGACATTGTATTCGGGTCGTTCGGCTCGCTCTCGCCCGCCCGTCCCAGCCATTCAGCGAACAGCGCGAAGGGATCATGAATGGTAAAGACGTCGCCCTGATCTTCATCAACGGCGTAGGCTTCAGCGCTTGGGCTCGGCGGTATCAATTCGTCCGACATTTCCACGTCCGTTTACGTCCGATAAATCACGGCCCGCCTATTATGCCAGCGGGGCGGCGCATGATAGGGTGCGCGCCATTGAAATCAACGCCGTCTTCAGGGCCACCCGCGGAAATCATCAATGTCATTCAACAGCTTCGGACGGGTTTTCCGGTTTACCACATGGGGCGAATCCCATGGGCCCGCCCTTGGCGTGGTCGTTGACGGCTGCCCGCCGGGCTTGGCCTTGCGCGAAGGCGATATCCAGACCTTTCTCAACAAGCGAAAACCGGGCGGCTCGAAATTCGTCACCCAGCGCAAAGAGCCCGATACGGTCAAAATTCTGTCCGGTGTCTTTGAGGACGACCGCACTGATGGTCCGCGCACCACCGGCGCGCCGATCAGCCTGATGATCGAGAATGTCGACCAGCGCTCGAAAGACTATTCCGACATTCGCGACAAATATCGGCCGGGCCATGCAGACATTACCTATGACGCGAAATATGGCTTCCGCGATTATCGCGGCGGCGGCCGGTCGTCGGCCCGGGAAACCGCTGCGCGCGTTGCCGCGGGCGCCGTCGCCGAACTGGCGCTGAAAGAAATGCTTGGGCCCGACTTTGCCATTCGCGCCTGCCTTGTTCAGATGGGCGAACACAAAATCGACCGCAATAATTTCGACTGGACCGAGATCGACAACAATCCGTTCTGGTGCCCCGATGCTGGCGCCGCCAAAGTCTGGGAAACGCATCTGGAAGCGGCGCGCAAAGCCGGGTCGTCCATGGGCGCCGTCGTCGAAGTTGTCGCGTCAGGCGTGCCGGCCGGCTATGGCGCGCCCGTTTACGGCAAGCTCGACGCTGACCTTGCGACCGCCATGATGTCTATTAATGCGGCCAAAGGCGTTGAAATCGGCGCCGGATTTGAAGCGGCTGCGCTTTCCGGCGAAGAAAACGCCGATGAAATCCGTATAAAGAACGGTTCGCCTCATTTTCTGTCCAACAAAGCCGGCGGCATCCTTGGCGGCATCTCAACCGGGCAGGACATTGTCGCGCGTTTTGCCGTGAAGCCTACGTCCTCGATCCTCAACCCGCGCCGCACGATTAACGCACAAGGCGAAGAAACCGAGATTGTCACCAAAGGCCGCCATGACCCATGCGTCGGCATTCGCGGCGTTCCGGTGGGCGCAGCAATGATGGCGCTCGTCCTTGCTGATCATGCAATGTTGCACCGGGCGCAATGCGGCTAAGGCGCAACTAAAGCCGGATCGCTACATCTCGCCCTCGCCAACCGCCTTGGGTTCCCAAAGTTCGATCTTGCGGCCTTCCGGGTCGATGATATGCGCGAAGCGACCGTTGAACTCGTCCAGAATTTCCCCGGCCTCGACGCCTTCGGCGCGACATCGCGCAAGCACGCCATCGAGATCATCGACCATCAAATTGAACATGTAGTCCTTGTCCGATGGCGCGAAATATTCCGTGTCCGCCTTGAACGGGCTGAAGATCGTCGCAGCGCCCGGCTGCGCCATGGCCGCGTCCGGCGTGAAAGCCACGCCGCCCCAATCGGCGAATTCAATGCCTAAAACGCGATTGTACCATTCTCGCAGCGCCGCCGTGTCACGGCTCTTGAAAAAAAGCCCGCCCAATCCAAGCACCTTAGCCATTCGATTCCTCCGATACATTGTTGCCTGAGGGGT
>JAJFFU010000227.1 GCA_021776465.1 Parvularculaceae bacterium | reverse complement strand
CGCTTACCAATATGTAAGGCGACATCTGTCCGTGTGACTCCCGTCGCAGCGTATAACATGTGGTAATTACGTCGCTGCAGTCGCACTTGCGGCCGCAAATTTCAAAAACGCGCAAGCAAGTGCGATTATCATAATAGCGGGAAAGGGACGAAAATGAAAAAAACGATCTTTACACTGACGGCGGGTGCGATGGCGTTGGCTGCGAGCGCGGCCATGGCCGGCCATCACGAAGGCAAAGACAAAGAGGCCATGCACGCCGAACACAAAGCCAAAATGGAAGCAAAAATTGCGGAGAAGTTCGCCGCTGCGGACACTGACGGTTCCGGCACGATTTCCAAAGGCGAATTCATTGCCGCGAAAATGGCTGCCGCCGAAAAAGAGTGGGCGGACGGCGCGGAATATATGGGCGACGATGGCGAGGCGTCTCTGGAAGAAGTGATGGCCCGCCACCATGCGCGTATGGAAAAGAAAAAAGCCAAACACAAAGCCATGAAAGAAAAGAAAGACGGCGAATAAGCCAATTTCTGACTGATCGGTTCACGGCCCGGCGCGGCGTTTTCGCCCGCCGGGTTTTTTTGCGTGAAATCCGCGCGCCGCGCCCTTGCTTTGGGGCCCACAGAACCCATCTGGAAAAGGAACCCGGCGTCGCCATTTTGGGGCGCTGTTAACTTTTGACGCTCACATTGAGGTCGAGATGCAATTTGAGAATTATACAGACCGCGCCCGCGGTCTCATTCAAGCCGCGCAGACCATTGCGCTGCGCGAAAACCACCAGCAATTCACCCCCGAGCACGTCCTCAAAGCCCTGCTTGATGATCAGGAAGGGTTGGCCGCGAATTTGATCCGCGCAGCCGGCGGCCGTCCCGAAGTGGCGCTACAACTGACCGACGAAGCACTCGGCAAACTGCCCCAGGTCGAAGGCGGGTCGGGCCAGATCTATATGGCTGCGCCCACCGCCAAGGTGTTCGCCGCGGCGGAAGAAATCGGCAAAAAGGCCGGCGACAAATTCGTGACCGCTGAACGCTTGCTGACGGCCCTCGCTGTCGAGGCGCAGGCGGGAACTGCGGTGATCCTCAAAAAAGCCGGCGTTACGGCGGTCAAGCTCAACGAGGCGATCAATGATATTCGAAAGGGGCGCACGGCGGATTCTGCGTCGGCCGAACAGGCATATGATGCGCTCAAGCGATATGCGCGCGACCTGACCGAAGCCGCTCGCGACGGCAAGCTTGATCCGGTAATCGGGCGCGATGAAGAAATCCGCCGCACCATGCAAGTGCTCTCCCGGCGAACAAAGAACAACCCCGTCCTGATCGGCGAGCCCGGCGTCGGCAAGACCGCCATCGCCGAAGGTCTGGCGCTGCGCATCGTCAATGGCGATGTGCCCGAAAGCTTAAAAGAAAAAGCGCTCCTTGCGCTCGACATGGGCGCGTTGATCGCCGGTGCGAAATATCGCGGTGAATTTGAAGAACGCCTGAAAGCAGTCCTTCAGGAAGTCACTGACGCGGACGGCCAGATCATTCTCTTTATCGACGAGATGCACACGCTGGTCGGCGCCGGCAAAGCCGACGGCGCCATGGATGCGTCGAACTTATTGAAACCCGCGCTCGCCCGCGGCGAGCTGCATTGCGTCGGGGCAACGACCCTCGATGAATATAAAAAATACGTGGAAAAAGACGCAGCGCTCGCGCGCCGTTTTCAGTCCATCTTTGTCGATGAGCCGACGGTCGAGGATACAATTTCGATCCTTCGTGGGTTGAAGGAAAAATACGAACTCCATCACGGCGTCAGGATTTCCGACGGGGCGATTGTCGCCGCGGCGACCCTTTCGCACCGCTACATCACGGACCGTTTCCTGCCCGACAAGGCGATTGACCTTGTCGATGAAGCGGCCTCGCGCTTGAAAATGGAAGTCGATTCCAAACCGGAAGAATTGGACGAGCTTGACCGGCGCATTATCCAGATGAAGATCGAACGCGAAGCGTTGAAGAAGGAAGCCGATCAGGCGTCCAAAGACCGGCTTGAAACGCTCGATAATGAATTGTCGCAACTGGAACAGCGATCGGCGGAACTGACTGCGCGCTGGCGGGCTGAAAAAGACAGCCTTGCTTCGTCGACAAAGGTGAAAGAACAGCTCGATCAGTTGCGCCAGCAACTGGCCGACGCTGAACGCCGCGGCGATCTCGGCAAAGCATCTGAGCTGAAATACGGGCAGATCCCGGCGCTCGAAAAGCAACTCGCAAAAGCTGAAGGCGAAGCCGACGGCGACACCCGCGCGCTCGTCAAGGAAGTCGTTGACGATGAAAACATCGCCAGCGTCGTTTCGCGCTGGACCGGCGTACCGGTAAACAAGATGCTTGAAGGCGAGCGTGCGAAACTCCTGAAAATGGAAGACGCCATCGGCCGCCGCGTTGTCGGTCAGGCCGAAGCGGTTGGCGCGGTTTCCGCTGCAGTGCGCCGCGCGCGCGCCGGCTTGAAAGATCCGAACCGGCCCATGGGTTCATTCCTGTTTCTCGGACCCACCGGCGTCGGCAAGACCGAGCTGACAAAAGCACTCGCGGAATTTCTGTTTGACGATGAAACCGCCATTGCCCGCATTGATATGTCCGAATTCATGGAAAAACATTCCGTGGCCAGACTGATCGGCGCCCCGCCGGGCTATGTCGGCTATGAGGAAGGCGGCATCCTCACCGAACGGGTGCGCCGCCGGCCTTATCAGGTCGTCCTCTTTGATGAAGTCGAAAAAGCGCATCCGGATGTTTTCAATGTGCTGTTGCAGGTGCTCGACGACGGGCGCCTGACCGACGGGCAGGGTCACACGGTTGATTTTAAAAACACGCTGATCATCATGACGTCCAATCTTGGCGCGGAATTCCTTGCGGCCCAGAAAGAAGGCGAGGAATCGTCCGCCGTGCGTGGTCCCGTAATGGATGCGGTGCGGGCAAAATTCCGCCCTGAATTCCTCAACCGGCTCGACGAAATCATCCTGTTCCATCGTCTGGCGCGGCCGCATATGGGCGCGATCGTCGATATCCAGATTGCCCGGCTTGCCGGTATGCTCGCTGACCGCAAGATTACCCTCACGCTTGATGACAAGGCCCGCACCTGGCTTGGCGACAAAGGATATGATCCTGTCTACGGCGCACGGCCGCTCCGGCGTGTTATCCAAAAGTCGCTTCAAGACCCGCTGGCGGAGTTGTTGCTGGCTGGCAAAGTCGGCGACGGAGAGACGTTGGCGGTTTCCGCCGACGACGAAACGCTGACGATTAACGGCGTAACAGTGGAGGCCCGCGATCACTTCGCCTTTTCCGGCGCTGGCGACAGCGCCCCGCCGGCGGGCGCGTTGTTGAATTGATGCTGGCGCATTAAAGCGATCCCGGATCAGCACCGCAGCACTTATGTGCTGCAATGCATCCGGGATGACGATAAACGAGACCGTATTATGACCGATAAAAAATCCAATTGGAAACCTGACCTCGACGAGGACGCGTTGAAGGAACTGATCCGCGCGACGATTGCCAGCGCCGGATCGACCGATCCTTCCGAGCTCCCGTCAAAAGTCCGTGACCGGATCAAGGGCCGCGCAACCGGCGATCTCGATGTGGACGCATACGTCAAGCAGGTGTTGCGCGAGACCAAGGCGGATTGAGCGATCTCAATCTCTCTTTATCGCGCCGATTTTCCAGGCTATCGTTGACCCGGCGGGTGTGCGCCGTTCGTCGTTGTGGTGCGCGCATATCCAGCTATAGTATCGAGCGTCGCAATACAGGCGGGGACGGGATATGGGCGCGATTTATCGAATTATCACCACGCTTGCGGCGCTTATCATACTCTTCATTGCAGGCAGTTGGATTGCGCACAAATACGAAGTCGGTCCGACGCTTGGTTTGTGGGGCGAGCAGGAATTAACAAGCGTATATAATCGCTACTATGAGGACGACCGTGACACGGACGGTATTCCGGCAACTGAGTCCGGAGCCGTGTCAATTCCCGTTAGGGCAATGTTTCGTCGCGGGACTCCATGGGAGCCTCCGGAAGATATGGCTTTGGTGTTGCCTGTGTTTTTCGGCGACGACGATTTCGATCACTACAACGTTTTTGATGGTTACACCTCCGATCAGTATGGCCAATTTTCTTCAAGCGGTGGTTCTTGTCGTGATCGACTCGTAAACGTGCTTGTCATTGAGAAGAATTTTCCGGCTGGCAGGCTCGTATTTGATCGCCGTGTCTTGCTGCCGAAAGTATTTTATATTGGCGACGGCGAAAACCAGTTTGTCGCGGCACTTGTTGTTGAGCGTGATTCAAACAGCGATGGAAAACTCGATTGTGGGGATGACGCCGTATTTCAAGTGGTTTCTCTCAATGACGGTGCGAAAGAGGTCGTTGACCGCCAATTCGTGCCAGATAATCTCGTCGCAATACGGTTTCGTCTTCGCGACAATGAATTTGTATTGTCTGAAGTGGACCCCAGAGCAGAAGAGATCTCGATCAAGTCAATTACAATCTCCTGGGATGACCTCAGCGTAACTGAAGTGGTCGCCCCGGATCTGATTTCAAACGCGCAAACCGCATTTGATAATGTTGCCTCTGATTAGGGCGCGCGCTGTGGGGTTTCGCAGCGAATTGGAATTGACATGTCCCGCATAACGGGAAAATCTTCATGAATCCCGCATTTGGTCGATACGTATCAAACACCATGGCGGGGCGCCGTATAATCTCGCGATGATGAACCACCACTCGGAAGACATGGTGAAAACCAAGAGCGCCTGCCACCTGCAATATCGCCTGGTCTCGTCGCAGCGCGTTCGCCAACGCAACGGCGCCGGGCGCTGGTGCACCACCCTGAACAGGGCGCCGGCCCGCTCGCCAAGGGCCCTTTTTGCGCCCCATTCGGCATCCCAGATGACGCTTGAAATTTCCGGCGGGAACGATCAGGAATAACCCCTATGAACCCTTTTGATTCAGCCGGCGGCGAAGCCGTCCTCGATTATGACGATGCGGAATTCCATATTGTCAAACCCGGCGCTTATGTGGTCTGCGCCATTACGAGTGCGCGCGTTCCAGTCAAATCGCTGCGATACTGGAACGTAGACAAGCAAGAGGCCTATGCCGATGCGGCTGCGGCGATGATCGGCTTCGGTCATGGAGAGCGCAAATGATGAGATTGTTATTGCCGATGGCGCTGTTGACGGCGAGCGCCTGCGCTGCCGCTGATAAGCCGGCCCCGACGGTCGCGGCGACAAATGAACCAGTGGCTGAGACCGAAGCGCCGGCCGCTTTGCCGATAGCGCAGGCAGTCGCGCCGCCGGCCGCTGTTCTGGACTATGTCAGCGATGACGCGATTGCGCGCCGCGCCGAATTTGATGACGCCATGCGCGATGTTGAAGAGCGCCAGAAAGTGTTTGGCGATACGCTCGAGAGTGTTGTGTTGAACGGCTCGTTCGCACAGGGCGGCCTGCTTTTCGGTGAAACGGTCCCGGGCGCGCAAGTGCGCCTTGACGGCGATACCGTCATGGTCGGAGACGACGGTCGTTTTGTTGTTGGTTTTGGACGCGACAGTGCGCTCACATCCTTGCTGGTCGTGACCTTGCCCGATGGCGTCGTCGAACGCCGCGCCATCGAACTTGAAGACCGTGAGTTTCCGGTCCAGCGCATAGACGGTCTCGATCAATCGAAGGTGTCGGGCTTCACGCCCGCGCAACTCGAAAAAATCGCGGCTGATCGCGTGAAGAAAGACGCTGCGCGCGAGGCTTCTCAATCAGCGGCCGACTGGGCCAACGGGTTTGACTGGCCGGTGACAGGCCGGATCAGCGGCGTCTTCGGCTCGCAGCGCGTTCTCAATGGCGAACCGAAACGGCCCCATTCGGGCCTCGACATCGCCGCCGGACAGGGCACGCCCGTGCGGGCGCCGGCGCCGGGCGTGATCACGCTCGCGGAAGAAGGCATGTACTTCGAAGGCGGCCTTGTGCTGCTGGACCACGGCCACTGGCTGGAAAGCGCGTTCCTGCATCTGTCGCGCCTCGACGTTGAGCCCGGAACCCGCGTCGCAAAAGGCGATATCATTGGCGCTGTCGGCGCGACCGGGCGCGCCACGGGGCCCCATCTGCACTGGTCGATGAAGTGGCGGGGCCGGCTCGTTGATCCGCGACTTACGCTGGGTGAAATGCCCAGTGTCGGCGGCGATGAAGCCGACGCGGAATAACCGCTGCTATTGACAATCATTCTTAACTGGGTTATATTGGCATCGTGAAAGAGGCGGAATTTTCCCGTCGATCAGGATTGCCGGCCACATGTATATCTGCATTTGCAACGCATTACGCGACAAGGACCTGGCCGCCGCCAGCGGCGGCGCGCGCTCCGTTGCTGAAGTTTTCCGGCGGTGTGGCCGCCGTCCCCAATGCGGTAAATGTCTCACCGACGTTGCGCAAATCATCGAAGATGCGCGGCCGCTTGATAACGGTGTGCAAAAAATCGCGGCGGAATAAGCGCGCTTTTTTGAACTTGATTTTCGTTCGCACAAATTTGCGCGCAACTGCGACGCGGTTGCAAGGATAGTCCTTGTGCAACGGTCGCCTCTCGCTATTTTCGACCTTATTGATTCGAAGAGGAGAGTGCCGCTGTGAAAGGCGACGAAAAAGTCATCGAGTATTTGAATAAAGCGTTGAAACTGGAATTGACGACGGTCAATCAGTATTTCCTGCACGCGCGCATGATGAAGGATTGGGGCTTTAAACGTCTCGCCAAGATTGAATATGATGAGTCCATCGACGAAATGAAGCATGCGGACGAATTGATTGAGCGCATTTTGTTTTTGGAAGGCCTGCCCAACCTTCAGGATCTCGATAAGCTTTATATCGGCGAAACCGTGAAAGAATGTCTCGAAGCGGACCTGAAGGCGGAAGAGCGTGCGCATCCCACGTACAAAGAGGGAATAGCGTATTGTGAGACCGTCAAGGATTATGTGAGTCGCGAAATATTCGCGCGCATACTGGAATCCGAAGAAGAGCATATCGATCATCTGGAAACGCAGCTTGGTCTGATCGAGAAAATCGGAGAAGAACGCTATATGCAATCACAGATGCAGGAAGGCGATGCTTAGGTTATTCGCGATCCTGGCTTTCTTGTTTGCAGCATCCTGCGCCGGCGCGCCGCAATCGGGTGAGTTGGAGCCGGGCATCGGCGAAGAAGGCGGGATGTGCGGCGGCATCGCCGGTTTTCAATGCGGGAACGACGCGCAGTATTGCAGCGTAGAGCCGGGCGTTTGCACGAACACGGCGGATTACGCAGGTGTCTGCACCGTGAAACCGGAATTTTGCACGAGAGATTATCGGCCTGTTTGCGGGTGCGACGGCGAGACTTATGGCAATGCCTGCACGGCCGCAGCGGCCGGCGCCAGTGTCGCTTATCAAGGCGAATGCAACGACAGTTAGTCGTTACATAGATTAATTGATCGATTGTTTTGGCCAGCGGCGATGCAGCCACAGCCATTGGCCGGGCTTTGCGCGAATGTCGCGCTCAAGCGCTTCGTTTATCTTGATGGTCAGCGCTTCAACATCGGCGAGAAGATCGCCGCCGGCTTTAAATTCAATCGGCGAGTGTGTCGTTACGCGAAAGCGCGCGCCCTTCAGGCGTTCAGTTGAGATAGGAATAACCGGTAAATTAAAACGCACGGCGATACGCGCCGCGGCCGGCGCGGTCATCGCCATGTGTCCCATGAACGGAACATTTATGCCGCCAGTGTTGAGTTTTTGGTCGGCGAGAAAAGCGATGCAGCAATCGTCCTTTAACAGATCCACTAGCGGCCTCGCGCCGGCGGGGCCTTTTGGAATTTGCCGCCGTGTTGTGACGCCGGCGCGTTTTTTGATAATGAGTTCATCGACCAGCGGGTTGTTGAGCGCGCGATAAATCACGCCGAACTTCATGCCAAGCTGATTTGCCATAATGCCGGAGATTTCCCAATTGGCGAAGTGCCCGCTGACGAAAACCGCGCGACCCGGATCCTCAAAGATGTGCAGAATATCGTCGACGCCTTCTGCAATAATTCTCGGGTCTTCACCGTTTACTGAGAATTTATCGAGATGGGCGTATTCCGCCGCGGTTCGCCCGATATTTTCCCAGACCTCGGCGATCGTCTCACGAACTTTATCGTCGGGCCAATCCGGATAAATTAAGCGCAGATTGTTCTCGCCGCGTTTTGAAATCGGCCTGAGCAATGGGCCGATCGTTCGCAGCACCGCGCCGGAAACCCCCGTTGCAACGTCGACGGGCAACAAACGAAACAACCCCAATATCGCCACGATGAACGCATACTCGATGCGATGGCCAAGTGTTATTGGACGATTGCTGCGGCGTTCGGGCAAATCGATCGCGGGGTCCTGATTGCCGTCCATGGTCAACGTCCGCGCCGTTGTTCAAGCGCAGAAAAAATTTCCGCCGTCAGCTTATCCGGATCTGAAACACGCATGCGTACGGGTAACGTATTTATTGTGTCACGCATTTCCAGGTTTATTCGCACCCAATCTTTTTCCGTTGTCATGAGTGTTGCATTTAACTTAGCGGCGCGTGCTTTTAATATCTCAATGTTTTTTGTGCTGTATTGATAATGATCAGGAAACGCGATGGCGTCCGCCACGTCAAAACCCAATTGCTGCAGCATGTCAAAGAACCTGTCCGGGTTTGCAATGCCGCAAAAAGCGAGAACGCGGCCGACATTCGGTGTCGTTTCCGGCTCAAGCCACGCCGTCTGTGTCGCTAAAGCGTCGGCAATCGGCGCGCCGGGTGTCGTGACAATGTCAACGACGAGATCGGCGCGTTTTTGCGCAAGAGCAAGCGGTTCGCGCATGGGTCCAGCCGGAAAGACCTTGCCGTTGTTCTGGCGTTGCCGGTCATCGATCAACAATATGGAAAAGTCTTTCGCGATGGTCGGGTTCTGAAAACCGTCATCCAAAATGATAATATCTGCGCCCGCAGCGATTGCCGCCTCGGCGCCGGCGCGTTTTGAACGGCTGACCCAGGTTGGCGCATGTTGCGCCAACAGCAAGGGTTCATCGCCGACATCGGTCGCGGTGTGCGTGTCAGGATCAACACGGATCGGCCCTTTGTTCGTCCCGCCATATCCGCGTGATATAAAATGTGGGCGATGCCCGGCGTCTTTCAACATTTGGCCAAGCATGATGGCGAATGGCGTTTTCCCGGCGCCGCCTACCGACGCATTACCGACACAAACCACGGGCTTTGGCGCGCGCCAGGCCGTAGTAAATTGCCGGCGCATATCAGATGCAAGCGAATATAAACATGCGAACGGCGCCAGCGCAGTACAAGCTGCGGTCGCCGCAAGGCTTTTTTCGCGCCAGAACCACGGTTGATCGGACATTACTATCCTGCGGTTTCCGACATCTTGTCTAAAAGGCGTTGCGTAATCTCGTGCAACGTACGCTCGGCATTTCCTTCGGCTGTTGCCTGCGCAGCGTCGGCCATGGCGCTCCGAGTTTTCGTGTCATTAAACAACCGCCTGACAGCCGACGCCAATTCGCGATCATTTCGCACTAATGCTGCGCCGCCGGCTTTGCGTATTTCCGTATAGGTATCGACAAAATTAAACGTTTCCGGCCCGTGCAAAATCGAAGTCCCGATCCGCGCCGGCTCAAGCGGATTGTGACCGCCTTTCGGCGTAATGCTGCCGCCGACGAACGCGATGTCGGCCAGGCGATAAAACAGCCCCAATTCGCCAAGCGTATCTGCAATATAGAATTGTGTGTCCGCGGTAATGACGTCGCCGCGCGAACGCATCGCGGCTGTGGTTCCCGTTTTTTCGACAAGCGCTGCGATTTCGTCACCGCGTTTGGGGTGTCGCGGTGCTATAATTGTCAGCAGTCCGGGAAATTCGCCGGCGAGCTGGCGATGGGCGGCGATGATAATTTCCTCTTCGCCGGGATGCGTACTCGCGGCGAGCCATCGCGGTCGGTCGGCGATCCAGCCTTGCATGCGAGAGATTTCGCTGGCGCTTGCAGGAAGGGGAGGCGCTGCGTTTTTCAGATTGCCAAACATGTCGATCTCGCGGCCGGAGAGCGTTTTTAAACGTTCAGCGTTTTGAATATCTTGCCCAAGCAGCAAATCAAACGACGACAAAAGAAACCGAATGGCGTTCGGCTGGCTCTTCCAGTCACCAAAAGACTTTGGCGACATTCGGCCATTAATCAGCGCCATGAACGGGGCAGACTGCCGTGTCTTTAGAATTAAATTCGGCCAGAACTCCGATTCGACAAAGATCGCCGCGTCCGGGCGCCAATGGTCCAGAAACGCCTGCACGAAATCGGGATGATCCAAGGGAATGAATTGATGAATGGCGCCGGCGGGCAATCGTTCTTTCATCAATGCGGCTGACGTTGTGGTGCCGGTCGTCGCAAGAAAACTTACATCAGGAAGGTGGGTCTTCAGACTTTCCAGAAGCGGCAATATGGACAATGACTCGCCGACGCTGGCGCCATGTATCCAGATCAGTTTTCCGTCCGGGCGGTCTATCGTTGCGACGCCGCGCCGTTCGCCAATGCGCGCTTCGCTTTCCTTGCCAGCGCGCAAGCGCCGCGTCAGCGCGATGTTCGCGACAGGCTCCGCAGCGCGGCTCGCGGCGCGATAAATCTTCAAGCCCATCGGTTCGCGCAACGCCGTCATGGTCCGTTCTGACTCACAGTTGCCGTCGTTTTACCGGCCATTTCATCCGCCGCCTTCGTCGCTTCGGAAAGTCGCGATTGCGCCTCAAGCCGGATTTGTTCGATCGCCTCAGCGTCGGCATTCTCCGGAACGATTATGGGCTCACTTGCCACATATAAAAAGCGGGCAAATGGCATTGCGAGGAAAAACCGGTCCCAACTTTTCATGCGCAGGCCGCGGGTTGCCGATGCGCCGGCCACAATGATCGCGGCGCCGGACCGCTGCGCCAGCCTGATTGCGCCAACTTGAAAAGTTTCAGCAGGCCCGCGCGGTCCATCCGGCGTGATGGCGACAACTTCGCCCCGTTCAAGCGCGGCCAACATCTGTGCAACCGCCGGTGCGCCGTGTTTCGATTTGCCGGGTTTGCGCAAATTCGCCGATGAGCCGCGGATGAACTTAATGCCAAATCCGCGGACGGCTTTCGCAATGATTTCCCCGTCACGGTGGTTAGAAATCAGCATGTTTATTTCAGCGTCAGTTTCACGGCGTACAAATGGCGCCAACATCAAGCGACCGTGCCAGAACGCAAGGATAACGCCGCGTCCGCGGGCCCGCGCCTCGTCAAACCTGTCGCGACCAACGATGGTTTTTCTGCACGTTGCGTCAAGCACACGCAAATAAAGCGCGGCCATATGCGCGCCCAGTGATGCAACCGCCTGCGACTTTATAATCGACTTCAGCATTGATCAGGGCGTTCATCATTTCTTCCCATTGGTCAATAGCTTGCGTTGGCGGGCGAGCGTCGCGAAAATAGAGTACGGTTGGATTAAAGGACGATGTGACGCAAATGCCCACCAATGAGGAGCCATTAGCCGGTACGCGGGCGCTCGCGCGCCGCCTTTGGCGCGATTACCTGTCGCGCTACTGGTCGAGGCTGGTTCTGGCGCTCTTCGCGATGGCGGTTTACGCCGCCTCCGCCAGCGCCATTCCGGCGGGTGTTGAGTGGATCAATGCCGGCTTTTCCGGTGACAGCACGCGCTATTCGCCGAGCCTCGGTCGGGTGCTGCTGATCGGGCCGCTGCTCGTTCTTGGCCTCGGTGCAGCGAACGCTCTTGCGCAATATGTGCAGACGCGGCTTTCAGCGACGGCTGCGTTATCGACGCTTCGTGACCTTCAAAACGACATGTTCGAGCGCATGACGGCGCTCGATTTTGCGCAATTGCGCGCCGAAGACTCCGGGCAACTTATCTCGCGCTTCACCAACGATGCAACGGTCCTGCGGGAGACCTTGCAGCGAGTTTCGAACGCCGTCCGCGACCTTTTAACATTTGCCGGTTTGTGCGCCATGATGATCTATTATGATTGGGTGCTGTTTCTCGTTATTTTATTTGTATACCCCTTAATCGGGTTGCCGGTGGCGCGCATTGGAAAGATACTGCGTCGGACGTCGGCTGGCGCACAGAAACAGGCCGGCGCCATCACCGGATTAGTCAATGAGAGCGTTGCCGGTGCGCGCATGGTGAAAGCCTACCAGATCGAGCCGCTTGAGCGCGCCCGCGCCGCGGATGCTTTTGAAACGCGGTTTGCGCTGTTACGAAAAATGGCGTTCACCCGCGGCGCCAATGAGCCCGTTATATTTTTTGCAGGCTCTGTAGCATTGGCGATCATTGTCGCCATTGTCGCCATGCGCATTGGCGCGGGCGCGTTGTCGACGTCAGAGTTTGTCGGCTTCATCATCGCTTTGTTGCTTTTGTCGCAACCGGCGCGCGGGCTTGGGACATTAAATGCCGTGGCGCAGGAAGGGTTCGCCGCTTTTGAACGGATGCTGGCTTTAATCGATATGCGCCCGGCGACCGTCAACAGCAAAGATGCGATCGATCTTCCGGCCGGGGCAGGCGCGATCAAATTCGAAGACGTGTCGTTTTCTTATGCAGACGGCAGCCTTGCCGTTAGCGATATCAATATCGAGATACCAGCGGGCGCGACAGCGGCGCTTGTGGGCCCTTCCGGGGCGGGCAAGACAACGCTTATGAATCTTCTGCCGCGGCTTTATAAA
>JAJFFU010000226.1 GCA_021776465.1 Parvularculaceae bacterium | reverse complement strand
GTTATAAATGTGGACATCGGTGCCGCAGATCGCCGACTTTTTCACTTTGATCAGGACGTCATTAGGGCCAATAGTCGGCCGCGCCGTATCAGCGAGCCAGATGCCTTCTTCGGCCTTTGCTTTCATCAGGGCTTTCATCAGTCACTCTGTTTTGATTCAGCGACGCTAATTGCGTCGTCTAGCAAATGAACATCGTTCCAGAATTCTTCAATCCTTTTTAACGAGGCTGCGGTTGGTTCGTCATAGTAGCTGAAATAAATTCCATAGCACATTGTTTCGTAGCAAAGCTGCAATTCTGAAAAATCAGTTTGGTGTTTTACGATATTCGACGGCGTACTGTTTTTATAATCCGTCGCATTCGAACATTTTTTCACGCCGGAATCGACTCGCAACATGCATTTGAACTGTCTTAAATTCTCGCGTGCTTTAGCAACGTCGCCCAACTGCAAATGGGAATATGCAATATGATAATAAGGCTCATAATTCGGGACTTCAAAAAGCCTTTCCGTCGCCAGTGCTTCAAATTTTTTTAATGCTATAGTATACATACCTTCATCAACAAGGCGATGTGCTGCGGCTAACTCAGAATCGAATTGGTCACTGCTCAAATAATCGTTCTGATCGGCGAGCGCGGATCCTGCAGTCACGATGAATGATAGCACCAATGCTACAATCGGTTTCATCAAAACCTCCTAAACCACGCCGACTTTCTTACCCGCATTTATAAACGCCGTCACCGCCCGGTCGACCTGTTCATCCGTGTGAGCCGCGCACATTTGCGTCCGAATGCGGGCCTTACCTTTCGGGACCACCGGGAAGGAAAACGCCGTCACGTAAACCCCTTCGTCCATCATCGCGGTGGCCATCTCGCCGGCCTTGCGCGCGTCAGGGATCATCACCGGAATGATCGGATGTTCGCCGGGGAGGAGGTCGAACCCGGCCTCGGTCATCTGCGCCCGGAAGCGTTTGGCGTTGCGGAATAGTTGTGCGCGCAAGGCGTCGCCGTTGCGCACCAGCTCCAGCGTCTTCAGCGTTGCGCCGAGAAGCGCCGGCGTCAGCGCGTTGGAAAAGAGATAGGGGCGGGCGCGGTTGCGCAACAGATGCACGACTTGCTTGCTGGCGCAGATATAGCCGCCCATGCCGCCGCCAAGGGCTTTGCCGAGCGTGCCCGTCAGAATGTCGACCCGTTCCGCGACGCCGCAATGGGTCGGCGCACCTTTGCCGCCGGCGCCCATGAAGCCCGTCGCGTGCGCGTCATCGACCATGACGAGGGCGCCGTATTCATCCGCTAACGCGCAAACCTCATCGAGTTTTGCAATGTAACCGTCCATGGAAAAGACGCCGTCCGTAACGATCAGTTTTGTGCGCGCGCCGTCTGCGTCCGCCTGTTTCAATTGCGTGCGCAGATCGTCCATGTCGGAATTGGCGAAGCGATAGCGTTTCGCTTTGCACAGGCGAACGCCGTCAATAATCGAAGCGTGGTTCAAGGCGTCGGAAATGATCGCGTCTTCTGCGCCGAGCAGTGGTTCGAAGACGCCGCCATTGGCGTCAAAGCACGCGGCGAACAGAATTGAATCTTCGTAGCCGAGAAAATCGGCGATCTCTCGTTCGACGCGGCGATGCAGATCCGTCGTGCCGCAGATGAAGCGAACCGACGCCATGCCAAAACCATACTCGTCCATCGTCGCTTTAGCGGCGGCGACAACGTCAGGATGGTCAGCAAGGCCAAGATAATTATTGGCGCAAAAATTGAGAACCTTTGTCCGCTCGCCTTTATGAAGGACTTCAATTTCCGGTCCCTGCGGCGATGTAATTTCGCGCTCAATTTTTTCGAGGCCCTGATCGCGCAGCTCGGCGATCGTATCGTCGATCCGGCGGTAAAATTGTTCGCGCATGCTGGTTTCTTTTGCTCTGACGTTAAAGATACGCCGACCTGTGGCGCCACGGGGTGGGCGCTGTCAATGCGATCGAATTTCCCGCTCCCGCCTGCGCATTTGAGCGTATTCAGGTTTTTTGCCTCGGAGCAGGCAGCCATATCTACGGTTCGCGTTATAGGGATACTTTAGGATTGCACTCGCTCGCCGGTTGAATTAAACCGGTGCTGCGACCGAACGGTTCGCTTATCCATTGAAATTTAGAGGATTTTTCATTACTAGATTGTAATGAAAGCGCTGGCGTGATAACATTGATTCTCGCGCGGTCCGGATCGTGGATTGCGCCAGGGATGGGCAGATCGTCTGTGGCGAAACGTTGGTCAAAATCGTGGACGGTGGTCCGACGCTTTCTCGTTTACCGCGGCGGCGCGACCCTCATTGAATACGCCGTAATCATTGCTTTGATTGTTGTCGGCCTGCGCTACGCGGCGTCAGCGATTTCAGGTGGGTCCTGATATTCAGGGCAATAGCGCGCGCGGCCGTCGCTCTTTCGCGAAACTGAACTACTTGGCGATGGCGATTGGCGCGGCTTTGGTCCATTTAACGAGCGCCTCGAAAAGCGGACCTTCTTTCACTGGCTTCGGCAAATAGTCATCCATACCGGCATCGAGGCACCGTTGTCGGTCTTCGCGCATGGCGTGGGCGGTGACGCCGACAATCGGCGTTTGTTCGCCGGACGCGTGTTGTCGTTGTCTAATTTTTTCCGTTGCCGCCGCGCCATCCATCACCGGCATCGAAACGTCCATCAGGATGATGTCAAACGCACCGTCTTCATATATTTTGACAGCCTCGGCCCCATCACTTGCAATGGTCGTGTCGCAGCCGAATTTTTGCAACATCGCCTTGATGACCATTTGATTGACGAGATTGTCCTCGGCAACGAGGACCCGCAGGGCGTCGCCTGATGTGTTGTGAAGTTTGTTGTTGGCGGCGCACTCGCCTTTTTCTTTATTCAGCGTCCTGGCGATATCTTTCGCCGCATCAATTGCAGCATCGCCGACCGCTGATACGATCGCGTCGAGGAGCATGGATGAGCGCGCCGGTTTCACAAGGTATCCGGCAAAGAGGCCTTGCGATAATCCTGCGGGATCGCCTTTGCGGCCGGCTGACGTCAGCAGGATCATTGGCGTATCTGCAAGCGAGTCGTCGTCGCGAATGCATTCGGCAAGTTCGACGCCGTCCATTTCCGGCATCTGGAAGTCCAAAATCGCAATATCGTATGGGTTTTCCGCTGAACGTGCGCGCATGGCGGCAATTGCGTCACCGGGCCGATCAAATGCGTCGGAGGCCAGCCCCCATGATGCCAGTTGTTCTGTCAGGATTTTGCGGTTTACATCGTTGTCGTCGACGATCAATGCGCGTTTTGCATTAAAGAAACCAGCCGGCGCAGAGACGCCAGAGGCCTTGTTTTCGTCGATCCGAAGCGGCAGGCGAACAATGAATGTCGAGCCTTCGCTCAACGTGCTTTTGACGACAATGTCGCCGCCCATCGCCTCGACCATTCTCTTGCTGATCGCGAGGCCAAGGCCGGCTCCGTCGTAACGGCGAATGGCCGAGCCGTCGACCTGTTCAAACTCTTCGAAAATCGCCTGCAATTTTTCGGTTGGAATACCGCAGCCCGTGTCTGATACCGCGATTTCCAATTCGGCGATTTCGCCGCGCGATCGGCCGGAAATTTCTATCAACACATGACCGGCGTCCGTAAATTTGACGGCGTTGCCAACGAGATTTGTGATGACCTGCCGCACGCGGCCAGGGTCGCCGATATATCCGTGATGCAGGTCCGGATGGATCCGGACGAGCATTTCAAGGCCTTTTTCTTCAACGCGCAATGACAAAAGACTCGCGATATCTTCAATCGTAGAACGCAGGTCGAATTGTTCGTTGACGACACGAAATTTACCAGCCTCAAGGCGTGAGAAATCGAGGATATCATTGATGATATTCAAGAGCGCATCGCCGGAATTGACGATGACCCGGGCCATGTCTTTCTGTTTTGTGTCGAGTTTGGAATCGAGCAGCAATGACGCCATGCCAACGACGCCATTCATTGGCGTACGAATTTCATGGCTCATATTTGCAAGGAATTCTGATTTTGCGCGGTTGGCCGCTTCCGCTGCATCTTTTGAGATCGTTAGCTCTTCTGTCAAATGGCGAAGCTCGTCTTCACGGTTCATAGCATCCGTTACGTCGGTGTATGTGACGACCAGTCCGCCGCTCGGGCGGTTGCGAACGCTTTCTTCGATGGCATGGCCGTCCTTCTGCCGGCGTACCGTGCGGAACGCCTTGCCCTTCGCAAGTGATTTTTCGCAGGCCTCGAAAAATGCATCCGCGGATTTATATTTATAGACCCCGTGTTTAATGCCAATTTCAAGAACGTTTCGAATATCGGCGTCTTTCGCCCAAAAGCTGGCGGGCAGGCCTGACATGCTATGGGCTTTGTCATTGGTCTCGGCGATTTTGTAATCGCTACCAATAACGACAAGGCCCTGTTCCATTGACTGCAATACTTCGGACAACACCTGTCGCCGGTTTTCGATATCGGCCGTACGTTCAAGAACAAGGTCTTCAAGATGTGCGTTTGCGGCGACAAGCGCACGTTGTGCTTCAACCCTGTCAGTGACGTCGCGGGCTGTGCCGCGGTATCCGCGAAATTCACCGTCCTGGTCGAAGACCGGTTTCCCGCTGCGTTCAAGCCAGTGAACGGAGCCGTCGCTGCGTTTAATGGCGTTCACGAATCCCGAAAACGCTTCTCTGGCGGTAACCCGCCGGCGTAACGTCGCCCAATCAGTTTGATTGCAGGTCGGCCCGTCGAGGACCATCTTCGTGCCGATGTAAATCTGATGATCATATCCACTGGTTTGAGAAGCGCGCTCCGATATGAATGTATATTTTAGATCAGCGTCGACATCCCATTCCCAGTCGCTTGCCGATTCAGCAAGGTCGCGGTGGCGTTGTTCGCTATCTTTGAGTTGTTCTTCTGCGTGCGTTTGAGCGGTGATGTCCCGTGTCCAGCCGATATACCCTTTAAAGGCGCCGTCTTCCCCCCATTTGGGTTGGCCGGTCATCGAAAGGTGGAGCGTATTGCCATCTGCCCCATCAAGGTAATAGCGAACATCACGGAAAGGTTGGCGGCGAGAGACGAGCTCTTCGGTCAAGGCTAAAACGTCGGCGTTTTTTTCAGAGCGACATAAAAAAATGCCGCCGCTGACACC
>JAJFFU010000225.1 GCA_021776465.1 Parvularculaceae bacterium | reverse complement strand
TAAAGACTGCCGGCGATCCAGGACCGCTGGATCCCAATGATAGCTGGAAAATAATCCCGCTGTTGCGCGGCCGCGCAACCTGATACAACGAAAGAATATGACACCTATAAAAAAGAAACGGCGCGCTTCAGCGCCGTCCCTGCCCTCCCGCAACGATATTATCGAATACCTCAATGACAGCGACGGGGCGGCCGTCCGCCGCGATATCGCCCGCGCCTTTGGCGTCAAAGGCGAAGCCCGCGCCAAATTGCGCTCGCTCCTCAAAAAGATGGAAGACGAAGGCGTCATCGATCTTGCCGGGGGCAAGCGCGTCAAGGTTGCCGGGAAATTGCCGCCTGTCCTGCCCATCGACATTGTCGGCGTCACCCATGATGGCGACCTCGAATGCGAGCCGGCCGGCTGGAAAGACGACCATGACCCGCCGCTGATCCGCATCTCAGAAAAGCGCGCCATGAAATTCAAACCGGCGCCCGGCGTCGGCGATCGCGTGCTGGCGCGCCTGAAGCCCACCGGCGACGGCGCCTATTCGGCCGAAATCATGAAAGCCATCGGCAAGGGCGCGCACCGCTTCCTCGCAGTCTACCGGAAAGACCGTGGCCGGACCATTGCCGAACCGGTCGAGCGCCGCGCCCGCGGCACGTTCACCATTGATCAAGGCGACGATGCCGGTGCGAAAGATGGCGACCTCGTCTGGGTTGAGACCAAGAACGCCCGCGGCTATGGCGCACAAAAAGCACGCGTCCGAAAAATCGAAGGCCACATTGACGATCGCAACGCCTTTTCGACGATTTCATTGGCCAATCACGGCATTCCAACGGAGTTTCCGAAGGCGGTTATCGAAGAAGCCCAAAAAGCACAATTGCCGTCATTGGGCGAGCGCACGGATTTGCGCGATACGCCGCTGTTCACTATCGATCCGGCCGATGCAAAGGACCATGACGACGCATGTTTCGCGGAACCCGACCCGGACCCCGACAATCCCGGCGGCTATCGTGTTATCGTCGCCATTGCCGATGTCAGCTATTTCGTCCGTACAGGAAGCGAGCTCGACAAGGAGGCGCTGCGGCGCGCCAATTCGGTCTATCTGCCTGATCGCGTCGTGCCGATGTTGCCCGAGCGCTTGTCGAACGATCTTTGTTCCCTGCGCGGCGGCGAAGACCGGCCGTGTCTCGCTGTTGAGATGTTTATCGATTCCGGCGGTCGCAAAAAATCGCACCGCTTCTTGCGCGCGATCATGCGGTCGGCGGCGAAACTCTCCTATGAGGACGCACAGGCAATTTCAGAAGGCAGCGACCCGAAAGATGTGGGCGCCCCGGCGGAAATTAAATCCGCCGTCCACAATCTCTTCGGCGCCTTCCGCGCCCGCTGGAGCGAGCGATCAAAACGCGCGCCGCTCGATCTCGACCTGCCAGAACGCAAAGTGATCCTGAACAAGCAGGGCGAGGTCGCCGACGTCATCAAGCGCGATCGGTTTGACGCCCACCGCGTCATCGAGGAGTTCATGATCCTCGCTAATGTCGCGGCGGCGGAAACCTTGGAGCGCGCGCGCCTTGAATTGATTTACCGGGTGCATGACCAGCCTGACGAAGAAGGTCTTGAGGGCGTGCGTGATTATCTCGACCGGCTTGACTACTCGCTCGTCAAAGGCGGCTCGGTTCGCCCGGCGAATTTCAATCAGATTCTGAAGATCGCCGAAGAGCGCGACGAAAAGGAAATGATCTCGCAGATTGTCCTGCGGGCCCAGCAGCGGGCGATATACGATACGGAAAATCGCGGCCATTTCGGCCTCAACCTGCCGCGTTACGCGCATTTTACGTCGCCCATCCGGCGCTACGCAGATCTCGTCGTTCACCGTGCGCTAGTGACGGCGGCAAAACTTGGCCCCGGCGGCCAGACCAAAGAGGAAGCCGCCGCGCTTGGCGATGTCGCCGAACAGATTTCCGATCTTGAACGGCGCGCCGTCGCCGCAGAGCGCGAAGCAACGGACCGCTATCTGTCGGAATATCTAGCCTCCCGCGTCGGGGCGGAGTTTGATGCGCGCATTCGCGGCGTCACGAAATACGGCCTCTTTGTCATGGTGGAGCCCTCGGGCGCCGACGGGTTTATCCCGATGCGGAGTATTGGCCGCGAACGATTTGAGTTCGAGGAGGCCATGCACCGTATCATTGGCGGGACGACGGGCGGCGTATTCCGCCTCGGCCAGCCAGTGCGCGTAAAACTTGAAGAAGCGATCCCCCTCACCGGCTCGCTGCGCTTTGAAATGGTCAGCGATCCTGCGCCCGGCGAACCGCGATCATCGCGACGCAAGAAACCCGGATCAAAGCCGCCAACGAAAAAGACCAAGGGCAAGAAACGCACGGGCGGCAAAGCGCCCCCACACAAGAAAAAGCGCAAAAGCAAAGCCAACGCCAAACCGCGCAAGTTTTAGGCTAATGTGCGAATGTCTAGATCACGAACATCTGGCATTTAACAAATTTACGCGAAGGCCTTCGCAATCAAGTCAGGACGCATGGCGATCGTCAACAACACGCCCGCCAAGGCGCCGGCAAGATGAGCTTCATGGGCGATCCTGCCGGTATCGCGCCTGATCATGCCAGCCGAAATGACAATAAAAAGGACGCCGAAAAGAATAGCTGGAATGGGGATCGGAATGAGCAAGAAATAGATGCTGCCCAATGGATTGAAGACGCAATACGCAAGCACAATACCGGCGACCCCGTCTGACGCGCCGAGCGATGTGTATTCCAGGTTTCGCCTGTTCACAAAAAACGAAACCACGCCGCTCGCCATAATCGCGCCGAAATAAATTACCAGAAGACCATCTGTACCAAGCGTTTCTTCCACGGTCGGCCCGAAGAAAAACAGTGTCATCATGTTGAAAGCCAGGTGGAAAAAGTCGCCATGCAGGAATGACGATGTAAACACCCGGTAGTGTTGGTTTTTCCGCGTAATCGCGCCAACGTGGAATGCAAAATGCGCGGCAAATTTGTGATCGACGGCAAGGGCGTAAATGCTGGCGATCAGGTTCGCCGCAATCAGCCCATATGTCGCCGGCGCGCCGTGAAATTCCATTATTGATTTGTCCGTTTTTTTGCGGAACCGCCACTGGCGTCCGCCCCCTGACCAGACAGCTAGCGGTTTCCGGCGAGACCAGCAATCACGAAGAGCACGTTGCAGTGCAATGCAGAGACGGAGCGCGTGGGCTCGAAAATTTCCGAATGCTGATCGTTTTGACTTGTCCGAGGTCCGCGCCGGAGAGAGCAATTACTGCTGTGCGCTCGCCTGTTCTGCTTCCGCCGGCGTCAGCGTTTTCATGGCGAGGGCATGAACAGGGCCGGCCAACTCGTCGCGGAGAATTTCGTTGATGCGGCGCTGGCGGGCGACGCGGGTCAGCCCGTCAAAGGCATTCGCGACGACCAATAATCGGAAATGCGTTTCCCCTTCTGGACGCGCGCCGGCATGGCCTGCGTGCAGATGCGACTCATCGATAACGTCGAGTGTTGACGGCGAAAGGGCCGCCCGTATTTTGGTTTCGATGCGCTGGGCGACTGGCAGGTCAGACGTGGACATAAGCGGACGAGGACATCGCATATTGCGCTGATGTGTCAAGATTGTTTCCGCTTCGCGAGCGCATCATATTAGCGCCCATGGCAGAGAAAAATTACAAACCGCGGCTTGGCTTCGACATTCGCGTCGGCAGCGCGAAGGCGAAGGCCAAAAAAACCCGGGCGCGCGTTGCTGACCCTGGCGAGCGCAATTGTGAGTGGGAAGATTGCGCCGAGCAAGCCGCCTGCAGCCTGCCGAAAAGCCCGCGCGAACCGAAAGAACGGATCTGGTATTGTCTCGCCCATGCGCGCCACCACAACAAAAACTGGAACTATTTTGAAGGCTTGAGCGAAACGGAAGCCAAGGCGGCGCGCGAATCGAACCTCTATGGCGACCGGCCGACTTGGTCCATGGGCAAGAATGACCGCGCCCGCGCTGCCGCCAATGCCAAGGGTCCGGCCGATACGGAAGACGCTTTCGGGATATTCAAGGAAGATGCAGCCGCGCGAACGCGCGCGCGCGGCGCTTATCGCAATGGTAAACGCCTCTCGAAATTACAGGAAAAGGCGTATGAGACGCTCGCCCTGCCGCACACTTCATCAGCGAGCGAAATCCGGCGGCGATATGCAGAACTCGTGCGCCGCTTTCACCCGGACCAGAATGGCGGCGATCGCAGCGCCGAGGCGCAGCTTGCGGACGTCGTGAAGGCCCACACAATCCTGAAAAAGGCCGGCCATTTGTGACCACGACGCTTGCAGCGTCCGGTAAGCTCGAATAGGAACGGCTTGGCGCGACTGCCCGCGCCGTTGCCGTAGTATGAAGAAGACGAGCCTTATGGCGTTGATTTCTGACGAAAAATTCCCTGATCGCCCGACTTTGAAAGTCTCCGCCAAGAAGGTATTTGGCGTGCCGACGGATTTCGACGTCCCGGCGTTCGAAGAACCCAACGATTACGTCCCGCCGATCGATTCTGCGTATCGCTTTGATCCGGAGACGACGCTGTCGATCCTATCGGGATTTGCCTTTAATCGCCGCGTCATGGTGCAAGGGTATCATGGGACCGGTAAGTCGACCCACATCGAGCAAGTGGCGGCGCGCCTGAACTGGCCCTGTATCCGGATCAACCTCGACAGCCATGTTTCCCGGATCGACCTCATTGGCAAGGACGCGATCGTCGTTGAAAACGGCGCGCAGGTTACCGCCTTCAAGGAAGGCATGCTGCCCTGGGCGTTTCAGCGGCCCGTTGCGCTCGTTTTCGACGAATATGACGCCGGCCGGCCGGACGTCATGTTCGTGATCCAGCGCGTTCTGGAAGCGGACGGACGGCTTACGCTGCTCGACCAGAACAAAGTCTTGAAACCGAACCCGTGGTTCCGCCTGTTCTCGACCACCAACACGATTGGCCTTGGCGACACGACCGGGCTTTATCACGGTACACAACAGATCAATCAGGGTCAGATGGATCGGTGGTCCGTTGTGGCGACGCTGAATTATCTCGACCATGACGAGGAAGCGAAAATCGTTATCGCCAAGGCGCCGATCTATGGCTCGGACGATGGGCGCAAGGCGATTGATGCAATGGTCCGCGTCGCTGACATGACGCGCAACGCCTTTATCGCCGGTGACATTTCAACCGTGATGAGCCCGCGCACGGTAATCAACTGGGCCCAGAATGCCGAGATCTTCAAAGATATCGGTTACGCCTTCCGCGTAACGTTCCTCAATAAATGCGACGAGCTTGAACGCCCCACTGTGGCGGAATTCTACCAGCGCGCGTTTGGCGAGGACCTTCCGGAAGCTGCGCCGGAAGTCAGCGTCGCATAGATACGAACGGCGACAACTTCCGGAACGCTAATTGTTTACTTCGCTTATCCAGTCAACGAAGTAAGTTCCCATTCGGCCCGACGCCATTTAGACATAGTAGAATAGCATGCACCTTCTATGTAGCCGTTTTCTGAAAGACAGCGCATATGTGCTTTGCAACTCGCCACCACATCTTGATGAAGCGCGTCAACGACAGCGCTTGTATATCGCTCTCTTTCAGGGTTTTGAAATTCACGATCAACGTCATTGCGTTTTCGATAGGCGCCTAGCTGTCCACCGCCCTTAGGTAAACCAACGGCAACATTACCACCCCAACCACGAGATCGGTCAGTGAATCTTGAATAGGTGGTATCCAAACCTGGATTTTCACAAACTGCAAACGTGTCTGCGTAGTTGCTGTCAGGTGCGATATTGGCGCAGCCAACAACTAAGAAACTTATTGATACAATTATCAAACTACCAATTGATGCGTTCATCTTATTTTCCCCTATAAGAAGTTACGAGCCAAGATCGACTCATTTCGCTCACGCAACGATCGAAGTCTAAGCCAAATAAATATCAGCTCAACGAAAAAACCCGCATCAAAGATGCGGGTTTTCAACAGGCGCCGATTGAACAAATTATCAGTAATTTTTACCGCGACGACGGTCGCTGTCTTTATCGCAACAATTAGCGAAGACACCGCCAACGGCGTTGGTGCAATCGCAACGTTCACGTTTATTCAAATGAGCGCCGCGCCGTCCGCGTTTTCCGACACGGTCTCGCCGGACTTCAGCTTCGATTTCACGCAACTCGCGAGAAAGGTCTCCAAAGTCATCGCGGGACCGTTCCCAGCTCGCCAACGTGCTGCGGCATTGCCCCTCGTCGTAGAAATTATTCTGCATACAGCGCGCATAAGCACGACAGCTTGTCGACGCCATTCGGTATGACGCATCAATTTCATTGAAAAAGTCAGAGACGAGGACAATCGTGTCTGGTTGGCAATTGGGACAATCCTGCAATCCGCTTGCACGATTGCGTATCACGCCGAGGGAATCGGTTTCACAGATATCGGATACTTCCGGATTGGCTGTGCCGTTTGCAGCCGCACCGGCGGCTATGCCTTGTGGGTTATTAGCCGCATTTCGACCGCCATAAACCGGATGTTGAAACCAGCCTGCGCAACTCGACGCAAACATTGCCAATGTAAGGATCAGAAGAATACGGCGCATTTCACAATCTCCCTTCAGGGTTCATCATACAGATCATTCTAAGGATTAGGGTTGCAAGCTTCGCCTACAGGCTCAAGCCGGTCGAGATAAAAATCGTTCAGTTCGAGTTCTTCGCGAATTTTCGTCCAGCGTTCGCTCGGCGGCAGCGACCCGAATAACTCAACCAGTCGGCGAGCCGGCGGGTGGCCGTTATTGGCGGCCTGTTCCAGCCATGAATCGGCGCGGGCGATGTTTTCGACATTGCCACACAAGCGATAGCTGTTGACGATCGTCTCCGTTCCGTAGACGAGCGCCAGGTTGAACATCGCATCTTCATTGTCACGTTCGGCCGCTTGCGTCAGCCATTGTATGCCGCGATCAGTGTTCTGAATAACACCGAGGCCAGCCAGATACATAATGCCAAGCGTATTGATCGATTTAAGATCGGCATGTGTCTCGGCCGCGCTACAAATCAGATAGACGGTTTCGATCGGCGACAGATCGCCTGTTTCGCTAAAGCCCAATTCACGTTGAAACCGCTTCACGGACTCGCGGGTCCCCGGTCCGTATTTCCCGTCGACAGTGCCAGAGTAATGGCCCTTTGCACGCAGCGCCCGTTGCCGCGACGGCAAATCAATAATCGCGCCGCCTTCCGGATTATTGTAATAGCCGCGTGAAATCCGCGCGAGCGAATTCGGCGTGTATTCACAAGTAAGGTTGAGCGCAGACAGGCGCTTACCGGCCAGGATGGCGTAATCAGACTGACATTCGCGACCGATCGATATCGCCCGTTCAAATCGGTTGCGGGCGTTGACGGTGCGGCCAACGGCCATGTCTGCTTCACCAAGATTGTATTGTCGGCTCGCTTCGTCACCGCAGGCGGCGTTGTCGGCGCGGCGATCTGCGGCTGACGAGTTCCATCCGGCGATGCAAACGTCATAGTCCTCGTCTCCGGGGACGCCGCAATCATGTTCGAACCGGCCGTCTTCAAAATCTCGCGGATTGGCGACAGAACCGCCGGGATTGTTTCGATATGCCGGCGACGCCGCAGCGCGCCCGCCCCGACCAGAGCCGCGGCCGCCGCCGGGTCCACGTCCGGGGAAAATACGGTCCAGCAATGTGCTTCTGTTCCGATATCCGCCGCCGCGCGTATTGCTTATTTCATCAATCAGCTCGCGGAAGGTCGGCACCTGAATGACGAGCCCAAACGCGCCATCATTCATGTAGTAATCGAACTCATCGCACTCGACGTCGGAATAGTCATGGCCCGGTTCGTCGCACGGATGGCCGCCGTCCCAATTTTCGAGATCTTCCTCATAATCATATGAAGACAGGCTCGTATAAACATCAGTCAGCTCATCGAAGACATTGTCGAGATGTTCGCGTTTGCAATAGGCGTCCTGCCCGGCGTAGCCCCGCCGTTTTCCGTAGCGGTCGGCAAGTTCTTTCAACTGCGCGTTGGCGCGAACCTTCAGGGATTTTTCTCGATCTCCAGTGAACTGGTAAAAATTCGCCGTTTCCTCGCGCCATTCATAGGCGGATGCGAGACCGCAAACAGACGCCATCTGGAAATGGATGTAGGCGAGATTTTCCGATTCTTCCTGCCGTGGCCAGATATAATCGTTGGGCTGGCCGAAGCGAAGATCGGTGCGCATGCGCTTCGCGATACGGAACGAGTCTCGACCCAAATAATACTGGCCCAGTCGCTCAAGCCCCTCATCGCCGTTTAACTCATGCAGCGCTATAAAGCGCTGATATATCGCCTCATAATCCGCAGACGGAACATTGAGGGAGTTATAAAGCCTGTAGGCGTCGGGATGGCCGTTGGCGAGCGCAATATAGAAATGAAGCGCCGCTTCGTTTTTGCGGTTCAGTTCGTCACGCTCGAAAATACCGAGAAAAATATGATCCGAAGGATCGCCGATGAGCGAGTCCGAAAGCGAAATGGATTTTATCTTACGTTCAACTACAAGGCGTTTTTTGACTTCGCGCGTCCAGGCTTCAAAAACATTCTCGCTCGTCGCGATCGATGTCGGTTGAAGCAAGCGATCTTGCGATCCAATGAACCAAGGCGCCTGGCGTCCAAATAGATGGCGGTCTGCGCCTTCCTGTCCGTAGTCAGCGCCTTTTATGAATCCCCAAATCGCAAAGAAAACGCTGATAAATACCAGCAGCAAAATAAAAATCAGCCATGTGAGCCATGTCAGTAAATTCGGCCCTTTTGGTTTTTTTTCGCGGAGATGAATATCGCCTTCACGTATCGGCGCCATTGAACGACGTTCGTCGCCGAACGCGCGCGCCCCGTCTTTCCGCTTCTTGGAAAACAACCCCAAGGCTACCCCCTCAACCGGCTTACTACTCGCCAATCCCCATTGGCGTTAACTAAGCATGTATCCACGGGATATGACAAGTTTTCTTGCGTTCGGGTCCGTCACTGACGCCGCCAATCACTCATGATTTTTCAACATGCGGCGCGCCAGCAACAGTCTTGCGTGCGCCGCAGCATGGCGCACGCAACCAATGCGCTAATTCGCCGGCAACGTGTAATCGATGCCGGAACCCGGCCCCAGGGGCAGTCCGAAAAAGACCCAGCCAATGACCATCGCAAGGCCGGCCGCCATCAGGAAGAACGAGTAAGGGATCATCGTTGCGGTCAAACTTCCCAACCCGAAGTCGGGCTTCCATCGCTGACAAAATGTAAGGATTAGAGGGAAGTAGACCATCAGCGGCGTGATGATGTTGGTCGCGGAATCGCCAACCCTGTAGGCCGCCGTCGTCATTTCCGGCGACACATTCAAGAGCATCAACATCGGCACCAGGACAGGCGCCAGCAGGGCCCATTTCGCACTTGCAGAACCAACGAACAGATTGATGACGCCCGTCAATAGAACCAGCAAACCGAGCGTCAGGGGCATTGGTAAGCCGGCGGACTGAATGGTGTCCGCGCCCTGAACCGCGAAAATCAGCCCGAGATTGGACCATGCGAACATCGCGACGAAATGGGCCGCGGCAAAGGCCAGCACCATATAATAGGCAAGGTCGGCCATCGCGCCGGTCATCATTTCGACGATATCGCGATGGGTTTTGACCGTCCCGGCCGCCGCCCCGTAAGCCCAGCCAGCGGCCAGGAACAGTACAAAAAACCCGGCGACAAGCGAGCGATAGAAAGGCGAAAAGCGCGCCTCCGGTTTTGCGGTCTCGTCGATAAGCGGCGTGCCCGGTCCGACTGTGAAAGCGACCCACGCGACGCATACAACAATGGTCGCATAGAGCGCACGGCGCAGGCCTTTTTTCTGTTCCGGCGTTAATGGCTTGTCGCCGTCTTCGATCATCTTCCCGGAGGAGCCTTCGGGGGTATATTTTCCCATGCGCGGCTCAATAATAACGTCAGTGACAAACCAGATCACCGGCAGAAAAATGAGCGTCATGGCGGCGATGAAATACCAGTTGCCAGCGATATTCGCGTCCCAGGCCGGTGCGATCGCTTCCGCCGCCGCTTCGGTAATGCCAAAGAGAAGCGCATCAAGCTGGCCCGGTAAAAGGTTCGCAGAAAAGCCGCCGGAAACGCCCGCAAAGGCCGCGCCGATGCCGGCAATCGGGTGACGGCCGGCCGCAGCAAACAGAACGCCGGCAAGCGGGATCAGGACGACATAAGCGGCGTCGGCGGCGAGATTGCCGACCATAGCGACGAGCGCGACCATGGGCGTCAGCAAAAACGTCGGTGCGTTGCGCACGCCGGCCCGCATTGCAGTTGCGAACAGACCGGTGCGTTCAGCGACGCCCGCGCCCAACATAACAACCAAGACATAACCAAGCGGATGGAAATGCGTGAAGGTCTTCGGCATGTCGACCCAGAGTTTCTGGATATTGTCGGCCGACATTAAACTGACCGCATTGATGATAATTGGCGCGCCGCTCGCATCGAGTTGCGTTGGGTGCGCTGCAGAATAACCGGCAATCGCCGCCACGATCGATATGACGATGAGCGCAATGATAAGGTAGAAAAAGATGAACACCGGGTCCGGCATTCGGTTGCCGGTCTTTTCTATCCAGCCGAGAAACCCTTTTTGACTGCTCGTCGCTGCTGTCGCCATGGTGGTTCTCTTTCTTTGTCGCTGCGCCTCAGGGCGCACAAATTGACGAGTTTTCCCTTTAAGATCAATTCCCTTCGAGACGGCGCAGTAAATTGTCTAGCCGAAGCCGTTCATCTTATGTCATGAATGGCGAATCTTTCCGCCCACCGCATAGGAGTCCGCATGCGACGTATAATTTTTTCCGCCCTAATTTTTGCACTCACGCCGCTCGCTGCAAATGCGCAGCATGAAGCCCTTCTGTCGCGAATAGATGGCCGTTACGACCAGACAGCCGATATCGCGCGCAAGCTCTGGGAATGGGCCGAAGTTGGCTATCAGGAGGAACGTTCCGCAGCGCTTTTGATGGACACGCTCGCCGCTCATGATTTCAAAATCAAAAAAGGCGTCGCCGGCATTCCAACGGCGTTTACGGCTGAATTCGGCAAGGGCGGCCCAATTATCGGTATTCTCGCCGAGTATGACGCGCTTCCCGGTATTAATCAGGACGCCGTGCCGACACGCGCGCCAATCGACGGAAAAGGCGCGGCCCATGCGTGTGGTCACAATCTTTTCGGCGCCGGCTCAGTGCAAGCGGCCCTTTCAATTGCCGAATGGCTTGAGGAAACGGGAACGCCGGGGCGCATTCGTCTTTATGGAACACCTGCAGAAGAAGGCGGCTCAGGCAAAGTTTATATGGTTCGCGAAGGATTGTTCGACGATGTCGACATCGCGCTTCATTGGCATGCGGGCGATGAAAACTCCGCAGCTGCACGCACCACGCTCGCCAACCGATCAGCGAAGTTCCGGTTCACTGGCGTTTCAGCCCATGCGGCCGGCGCGCCGGACAAAGCGCGTTCCGCCCTCGATGGCGTCGAATCGTTCAACATGATGGTCAACATGATGCGTGAGCATGTGCCGCAAGAGAGCCGTATTCACTACGTCATCACCGAAGGCGGCAATGCACCGAATGTGGTGCCGGACTTTGCAGAAGTCTTTTACTATGCCCGCCACCCTGATCCGGACGGCGTTGACGCCATATGGACGCGCATGGAAGACGCCGCCCGCGGCGCGGCGCTCGGCACGGGAACGCAGGTCGAATGGGAAGTCATTCACGGCAACAACCCGCTGCTTGTCAACGAAACGCTGGCCAAGATGATGGACGAAAAGTTGCGCATTGTCGGCGGCGTTCAGTATACCGATAAAGAGCGCAAGTTTGCAGAGGAAATTCGGAAATCACTCATCAATCCTAGACATGAGATTGGCGATGAAGCGCGCATCCAGCCTTATGAACGCTCCCTTGGTTTCGGCTCTACGGATGTTGGCGATGTCTCTTACGCTACGCCAACCGTGGGCCTCAGGACCGCCACCTGGGCGCCGGGCACGTCCGCCCATAGCTGGCAGTCTTCCGCCGCAAGCGGCATGTCGATCGGCTTCAAGGGCGCGCAAGTCGCGGCAAAAACGCTGACCCTCGCCGCTATTGAGCTCTTCACCAATGAGGAATTACGCGACGCCGCGCGTGTCGAATTCGATGAAGCCCGCGGCGACGATTATGAATACCGATCACTCCTCGGCGACCGCGAGCCGCCGTTGGACTATCGGAAATAACCCTGTGCATGATTGAGCGACGGCGCCATTTTGGCGGCGTCGCTCAGTCGACACACAGCATCGGCGCGACATCACCGCCTTCTAATTCTGCGAAACACCCAAACGGCGAATCGTCGGCTTCACAAACGCCGACCGCCGCGCCGGGTTCGGCTTCGTAATCCGTGACGTCGTCACGACCGAAACATCGCCCTTCGCAATCGCTGGCGTCAGAACATGCCTCTCCAGCGTCGCTATAGGGAACAACGCAGCGCCACAATCCAAGCAAGCCTTCCTGACGAACCTCACCGCCCTGCGCCGTACACGCGTCTTCATCAATCTTGGCGCGGGACTCATCGCGCATTTCATCAATGGATTTTTCATCACCGGGCGCGCCGGCGCCGCCCGCTTCTTCGAAAATGGCGTCGATGCGCGACTGCGCTATCGGATGATAGCCCGGGCGCGCTTTCTCAAAGACGCCTTGGGCCCAATCGAGCCGATCATGATCGACAAGCGCCTGATAAAGCCGATAAATGAATTTGCCGCGGCCAACGCGAAGTAAAAACGCTTCCAACGCATCGTCAATCGGGCTGAATCCGCCCTTGATACCTTGCATGTACCAGGCGTAGGCAATCTCCGCATTCTGCGCGCCCGTCAGGGAAAACGCTTCATCAAGTTCGCCAAATTGATCCGCTGTCAGATCATCCGGCAGCGTGTTCAAAAAATGCAGCCATTCGTGGGTCGACCACGCATCCGTTTCGATTTCACGCGCCGCAATATCGCCATCGAGCCAGTCGTCCTGCAATCGAGACACTTTTCGGAATGCGTCTGACTTTGGCGCCTCAACAGTTTTGGGAAGGCCGGGCTCATAAACCCAGGCGCGTATTTCGCGTTTACTGACGGCGTCGGGATTTGCAGCCCAAAGCCTGTCTTCAAAATAGGCGAGGAAATCTTCGGTGACGATCGACTGGAATGCAAAATCCTCAAAATACGCCCGCAGAAAAGCGTCGAAATCATCGCGGCCGAACCGGTCTTCCAGAAATTTCAAAAAGAACATGCCGCCGACATAAGAGACCTGACTGAATGCATCGTCGGGGTGCTCCAGATCTTCAGGCATTTTCAATGCGGTAAGTTCCGGCCGGTCCGCCTCGTTAATATCGCGTTTTAAACTTTCAAGATCGAGCGCGCGTTCCATGACCGCCCGCTCCTCTCCGTAAAGCGCTTCCATGACCCGGTTCTCGACATAAGACGTGAACCCCTCATTCAGCCACGCATCGCGCCAGGTGGCGTTTGTGACAAGATTGCCGGACCAGGAATGGGCCAGTTCATGCGCGACTACATTCGTCAGGCTCTTGTCGCCGGCGACCAGCGTCGGCGTCAGGAACGACAATCGCGGGTTTTCCATACCGCCAAAAGGAAAGCTCGGCGGCAGGACAATCATGTCATAACGGCCCCACTGATACGGTCCGTAAAGCGCGTCGATCGCCTCTTCCATTTGCGGCGTGTCTGCAAATTCGTCCGCAGACGCATCAAGAATGTATGCTTCTGAATAGACGCCAATATGGTCGTTGATTGCTTTGAACTCGATATCGCCGATGGCGATCGCGATCAGGTAAGACGGGATCGGCTGTGGCATGCGGAAAGAATAATCGCCATCGCGCGTTGCGTCCGGGTCTTGCTCTGCGCCCATTACGGCGATCAGATCCGGCGGCGTCTGGATGCGCGCGGAATAGGTCATGCGTACAGCGGGTGTGTCCTGCAACGGCGCAAAGCTGCGCGCTTGCAATGCCTGAAACTGGCTGAAGAGATAAGGGTGCGCCTTGCCCGCGGTCTGCGCCGGCGCGAGCCATTGCAGACCCTGCGCGGTCGGGCTTGTCGAATAGGAAACACGGACACGATTTGGTTTTTCATCAAGCAGGACTTCAAGCGCTGCGCCAAGGACCGGATCGTCGTCGCCGAGCGAATATTCCATTTCGCTCCAGGCGTCAGCGTGCCAGCCCTCGACATTCGTGATCGTTAGATCATCCGTATCAAGAACAAGGCGGGCGGCGTCGAGGTCTTCATACTCGATATCCAGGATGACCGTGCCGGAAAAAACCTTTGCTTCGAAATCAGCGGCGAGATCAAATTCGGCGTTGGAAACGCGGACTTCGTCATAATTCGCATAGGTGAATGCGTCACGCGGCGCGGCGACAGGCGCATCGAATACGGCCTCGCGTTCAGCGCCCTCCTGCTCCTCCGCCATTTCGTCGATCGAAGCCGGTGCGGCGTCCTCCTCCGCGCGATCAGGTGAACACGCGGCCATGGCCGCAGCGCAAAACAGAATAGTGATCAGTCTGCTGTCCATGAGATAATTCCTAAAAAATACTGGCCGTAGCCGGGTTGGTCAGGAACCTAACGGCGGGCATAGCCCTTGCCAAGTTGCTAAATGGCAAGCGCCGCCGCCGCGGCCTCTGTATCCGCCGCGCCGACGATGGATAGCGCCGTTGAGCCTTCCGCCGCCCGGCGCGCACACCGCATGATGTCGGCGTCCGTAACGGCGTCCAGGCGCGCAGTGATTTCATCGGCGGACATGATACGGCCGTCGCGAAAGAGCTGACCCGCGGCGTTTTCAATCCGCGCCGCCGGACTTTCAAGGCCCATGAGCATCGAAGCGCGCAGCATCGACCGCGCCCTTCCCAGCTCTTCCTCGCCAACGCTGCGCGACAGTGAGAGAATTTCATCGCGAAAGATCCCGGCAATCGCTGGAATTTGCTCTGCGTCTGCGCCTGCATAACATCCGATCATGCCGCAATCGTCATAGGAGTCGGAAAAGGCGTATACGGAATAAGCAAGCCCCTGCTCTTCGCGCACCTTCTGGAACAACCGGGACGACATGCCGCCGCCTAAAATGTCGGCGAAGACGCGCGCGGCGAAAAAATCATCATCGCGCGACGATGCACCCGGAAAGGCAACGGCAATATGGGTCTGTTCGATTGAACGCTTGTCGTGCTTCACAGCGCCTGTGAAGGTCGGCGGCGTGCGCTGATTATTTTCATCACGCGCGCAAAGACCGGAAAACCCGTCTTCGACCCGCGCCAAAAAATCATCCCCGTCAACACGGCCGGCAACGGCGACCACCATCTGGTCCGGTTGGTAGCCACGGGTCATGAAATTGCGAAGGCCGGCTGTCGTATGGCCGCGCACGGTCTCCGGCGTGCCGAGAATTGGCAGCGCAAGCGGATGGGCGCCCCATGCCGCTGCTTGCAGGTTTTCGAACACGACATCGTCAGGCGTATCGGCGGCCTCGCCGATTTCCTGAATAACCACCTCTTTCTCGCGCGCGAACTCCGCGTCATCGAACCGGGGGTTAACAAGAATGTCGCTCAAAATATCGACGCCAAGCGCGATGTCATCCTTCAGCAGGCGGACGTAATAACCGGTACGCTGATTGCTGGTTGCCGCATTTAAATAACCGCCGACGGCTTCAACTTCTTCAGCGATATCACGCGCTGATCGCGTCGCCGTTCCTTTGAACGCCATGTGCTCCAGGAGATGGGCGATGCCGTGTTCGCCGTCGCGTTCGTCAATGGATCCCGCTTGCGCCCAGACACCGATCGCCACCGACTCAAGGCTTGGCATCGGATCGATATAAACGCGCAGGCCGTTTTTCAGCGTATGCAATTCGCCCATTTGCGTCATCCGAACCGCGCAGTGATAACGCCGGCAACGGACGCTGCATCCGGGGAGGCTTGCTCCATATGTTCTGCTTTCTCAAACAGCCCGGCCCACGCAGGTGTCAGCGCCGGATTTTTGCCGGTGGCTTTTGTCACCGCATCTGGAAACTTGGCCGGATGGGCTGTCGACAGCGTCACTGTGCGGCCAACCAGTTTGCCATCGCGACGAAGGGTTTGCGCAGCGACCCGCCCGACCGCCGTATGCGGATCAATGAGCGCGCCGCTTCTGGCGAAATGATCGCCGATCTCTGCAAGAGTCATCTCATCATCAACCGCTTCGGAAACAAAATCCCTCCGGATGAAAGCAAGCTCATCGGCGGGGATATTCAACACATTGTCCTGCGCAAATTTTTCCATCCGCATGTTGATGGCCGCGCCGTCAGACCCGCACGCATTGTAGAGAAGGCGTTCGAAATTCGACGCAACCTGAATGTCCATCGACGGCGACAGTGTCTTTTGAACGCCAGCCGGCTGATAAACGCCGGTCGACAGCGTATTGTGCAGGATCGAATTGGCGTTTGTTGCGACACCGAGGCGCCCAATATTGAGGCCCATCTGCTTGGCGACATAGCCGGCGAAGACATCGCCAAAATTTCCGGTCGGTACAACGAAGTTAATCGGCTGGGCGCCGCCAAGCGCTGCGGCGGCGGTAAAATAGTAAACCGTCTGCGCCGCAAGGCGCGCCCAGTTGATGGAATTGACGCCGGACAATTGAACACGGTCGGCAAAGGCGCGATCGGCAAACAATTTTTTGACGATTGCCTGACAGGCGTCGAAGTCGCCGTCGACGGCAATATTCAAAACATTCGCCGCATCAATGCTGGTCATCATCCGGCGCTGAACATCGGTGACGCGTCCATCCGGATGCAGCACAACGACGTTCACATGTGCACACGGCGCCAGCGCGTGAATAGCCGCAGCGCCCGTATCGCCGGACGTTGCCGCAATCACCGTCATCCGGCGCCCGGTTCGACCCAGCACATCATCGAAGAGCCGACCCAACAGTTGCATCGCGAAGTCTTTGAACGCGAGCGTCGGTCCGTGAAACAGTTCAAGGATCCAGTCCTCATCGCCAACTTGAGCCAGC
>JAJFFU010000224.1 GCA_021776465.1 Parvularculaceae bacterium | reverse complement strand
AACGCCGTCAGCGTATCAATCTTGTCAGCAAGCGCCACAGCAACGCTGACCGGTGCGGTCGGAATATTATCGCCCTGCCCTGCGGGTTTGTAGTGATCGCGGATGGCGTCAGCGATCTCGGCCGGCTCGCCCTGCTCCAGCGCATAATACCGGCCCATCACGCCTTGCAGTTCCGGAAACTCGTAAACCATTTGCGAAACGAGATCGGCTTTCGCCAACATCGCCGCCCGCGCCGCCTGTTCGGGATCGGCGCCAACCGCCGGCGCAATCTCTTTCGCCAGCGCTGCGACACGGCGCGCCTTGTCGCCGACAGATCCCAGCCCTTCAAAGAACGTCACCCGGTCGAGATCGGCGACACGTTCCTCAAGCGGCGTTTTCAAATCCTGATTATATAAATACCAGCCATCAGAAAGCCGCGCTGTCAGCACGCGCTCATAACCCTGTCGCATGGCCGCGCCGCCGTCCGCTGCTTCGATATTTGCGACGCACACAAACTTGTTGGCGAGGCGTCCGGTTTTTGGATCGCTGACAGAAAAATATTTCTGGTGCCCGCGCATGGAGGCCGTCAGCACTTCATCGGGGAGTTTTAGAAATTTTTCGTCGAACGAGCCCATCAGCGCCACGGGCCATTCGGCAAGGCCGGCAACTTCATTCAGCAGGGCGGCGTCATCGACCAGTTCCAACCCTTGCGCCTTGCAGAGCGTCGCGGCATCGGCTGCTATGATCTCCTTGCGTTCGTCCGCATCGAGAATGACATTAGCGTCGCGCAGTTTTGCTGCGTAATCGTCAAAGCTACGCGCTTTTATCGCGCCTGGCGCCATAAACCGGTGGCCTTCGGTCTCGTCGTTCGCGGTAATGCCGGCGATATCAAAGGATACGGGCTCGCCGTCGAACACACACAAGATGCGGTGGAGCGGTCGCACCCAGCGCATATCACCGTCGGACCAGCGCATGGATTTCGGCCAGGAAAATCCGCGAATGATCTCAGGAATAAACTCAGCGATCACTGCCGCCGTTTCGCGCCCTTTCTGCTCAATCACGGCGACGTAGTATTCGCCTTTTTTGTCGGACCGCGTTTCGCATGCGTCGAGCGATGCGAGCCCCGCCGATTTCAGGAAACCGGCAACAGCTTTTTCCGGCGCGCCGACGCGCGGGCCTTTTTTCTCCTCGCGGCGATCGGGCTGGCTGACCGGCAATCCGGCAGCCACACATACAAGCCGGCGGGGTCCGGCGAAGGCCTTGACGCCCTCCGGCATAAAACCGGCGTCAAGGAGCGCCTTGTTTACTGCGCGTGCGAGATCGTCCGCGGCGCGGCCTTGCATCCGCGCGGGGATTTCCTCGGAGAAAAGTTCCAGCAAAAGCTCTGACATGAGCGCGGGTTCTAGGGGGCGTCCGGCGCCTTCGCAATAGGCGCCCGCCCTTCAGCGCTTAATATACTAGGGGCCGCAGCGAGGCTGTATTTCCGACTGGCCACAGGCGCGCGGGAAATAACTTTCCCCCGCCTCAACCTCAACCGAGACCGGCGCTTCGCTGGCCATTATCAGCGATGTCATGGTATCATCCATTCAGTAAGAGATGTTCGAGCGCCGGACGATAACATGCGCGCGAAAACACAGAGAGGATTACAAGATGCTTCGTTGGGCGGTCATTTTCTTCGTTGTCGCTATTATCGCAGCCGTTTTCGGATTTGGCGGCATCGCCGGCGCAGCGACTGAAATCGCGCGGATATTGTTTTTTATCTTCGTGATCTTGTTCGCGGTTTCATTGATCATGCGAATGATCAAACGCTAACGCAGATCAATCGGCTCCAGCGGCGTGAACAGATCGTTGGCGCCATCGACTTTTGCAATGGCCGTGTAATCGCATATTGCGCCGAAGCGCTCCCACATGGCGCCAACGGACGGGTTCTCGTGCGCCTTGGCGATTGCATCTTCTGACTTCCAGCAGAACACTTCAACAATTGTTCCGTCTTTGGCGCGCCCGGCCAGCGTCGGACCTTCGCCGACGAGACCCTCTGCTCTCAAGGTCGGCAAATGAGATTTCATTTCCGTCAGCAATTCTTTTTCCTTGCCGCGCTTTGGCCGATAGCAGGCGATCACCATCACTTCATTCATCTCATGACTCCATCATAGTGAATCCGACGCCAGCATCATTCGACGCGATTATTCTTTTGTGAACTCAAACGCATCACGCGGACCGACAAACTCCTCAATATCAAGCACAGCATCCATCGCGGTGATCATTGCGGCAAACCGCTGTTGACCGTCAAAGCCAATACATCCCCCGTAAACGCGAATATTCTCCGTCTTCTCGCCTTTGGAGAAACCGACAAGAATACTCGGGGCATCGGTAATTGTTTGCGGGCAATTGGATGCGTCAGCATTTGGATATGCGTTATCAAATTGATTGAAATTGTGAGATGCAGCAATCGCGATAAGCTTCTTGTACGACCCAGCCGGCAGGCGCTTGGAGATTGAGCCGCCCTCTTCAGCGACGAACTGCTTGCCGCGAAATTGCAGGTAATCCTGATCGTCGACGGTAACGTCATACACCGGACACACCCCGAAACAGGCTGTGCGCGCCAATGCAAACTCGTCACGCGATTCAGATGGAACCGTATTGATACCGCGCGTCAGCCAGGGTTCATAATCCCGGGACGCACAACCAGCAATAATCAGGACAAACGCGAAGGCAAGGTAAGGTAATTTCATCATGGGCGAGAGTTTAGGGAGTGACGACGCATGCGTCGAGCCTGTCTCGCCTGACAACGCCCATTCTTTTTTGCACCGTCTGAACACGCCCGCGCACATACGGGCCCGGCGGATCAACGCGCCATTTGTGGGGGTTCGGCAGGACGGACGCCAATAACGCCGCTTCGCGCATGGTAAGATCCCGCGCGGGTTTCCCAAACCGCGCCTGCGCCGCCGCTTCCGCGCCGAAGAGCCCGTCGCCCCACTCCGCAACATTGAGATATACTTCCATGATCCGCCGTTTGGACCAGAAGGTTTCGATCAGCACGGTCATCCACGCCTCACCGCCTTTGCGCAGCCAGCCGCCGCCGTTCCACAAAAATGCGTTTTTAGCTGTCTGTTGCGATATCGTAGACGCGCCGCGCAGGCGTTTGCCGTTTTCCGCCTCGTTCATGGCCTTGTTGACGGCTTCGAAATCGATGCCGTTATGAAGACAAAAACGCGTGTCCTCCGCAGAAATCACGGCCGTGACGAGGTTCGGTGAAATTTTCTCAAGCGGCGTCCATGGGTGAATGATGACGTCGCCGGACATTTTCCGTTGCAGCATGGTGAGCGTGCCCGGCGGCGGCGCGGCGGCGTAAAATCCAGCCCAGACAATTGTGCCGGCAAACAGCGCGAGACCGCCGATCACACCCGCACGAAAAGCAAAGCGAAGACGCGACGCCGGTCTGGTTTTCTTGCGAATAGCCTTGCGGCTTTTCCTTTTCGGCGCAGCGAGCGCCATACCCATCCCCCCAACATGAAAAAGGGGCGACGCCATTGGCCGCCCCTTCCCTTAAAATGACAAGTCAGCCCTATTTTATCAAGCTGAATACGACGGCAGAAATGACCCAGCCAACCAGCAAATGAGAGGCGTCTATCATCAGCAGCGTCGGATTATGCGCTGGCAGATAAAGATAAGCGTACATCGTGAACGGCAGCGCAATAAGAAACCACATCAGCAACGCCGTCGTCGCCGCCTTTACGGGGTCGGCAACGCCTTTCCATTTCAGAAACAAGCCGACACCCAACACCTGAAGGAACGTCGTCAGGATACCGCCGATCATATACAAGTCGAAGCCGCCGGCATTATCCGCCGTCAGGCCATGTCCGGCCATCCAGGGCTCCATGAAGAGCACGCCATACCAAAGAAAGCCGAGTATCCAGAACGCAATTGTTGCAACAAGAACAGGTACAAGATTCAAACCGAGTATTTTGGGCATTTCACCCTCCCTCTTTTATGGTTGTCGCGACTATACGGCGCGTCGCGCATTGTGGGCAATGCGCGTATCGTTTTGCTGCAACTGCGAATTGATCAGGATGCGCCCTATTGAGCGAAGATACCGAAGGCGCGAAAACGCTCAAGAAACGGCCCATAATCCGTAGGCTGCGTATCGCAGAGAATGTCGTCTTTCTCGAATTTCATCCAGCTTTGCGCACTCTTCAGCCAGGTATGTCCAACGGGGCGCACCCACGACGTGTCATCGAAAGTCCCGGCGCGCAGGCTGAAAATCCCGCTCGACGGGGTCTGGCCGTTAGCAATGCGGCTGCCGCAATCTTTGCAAAACAATCCGTAACGCTGATTGCCAGCGTCCGACGCCCATTCCGCCTTGCCCGGCTCGCCTGCGATGAACGTAAGCGCCGCTTCCGGAACAATCGCGGAGAGCACGAACGCACTGCCGGTCTGCTTCTGACAATTCCTGCAATGACAAGCGTATAGCGTTAACGGCGCCGCGCTCAGCTCATAGCGTAGAGCGCTGCATTGGCACCCACCGTTGAGGGGAAGAGAAACCGTCATGACCTACGCCGTCTCGTAATCGACGACGCCAGCGCCATCGGTTTGCCCTTGCGGGCTGTCGAGCCATGCCTTGCAGCAGCTTTGCGACAACGCACGAACGCGAAGAATATAAGACTGTCTTTCAGCAACGGAGATGACGCCGCGCGCATCAAGCAGATTAAAAACGTGCGAGGCTTTGATGCACTGCTCGTAGGCCGGCAGCGGGTATGCTTTGCCCGCCTTCTCGCCGGCTTCGAGGACCGCCGCACAGGCCGCTTCAGCTTCCTTGAATTGCCGGAACAATACATCGGTGTCGGCAATCTCGAAATTATAGGCTGACTGTTCGACTTCATTTTGATGGAAGACATCGCCATACGTGAACGGTGTGCCGTCCGGCCGGGCGCCGCCATAGACGAGGTCGAACCCGTTATCGACGCCTTGCACATACATGGCGAGACGTTCGAGCCCATAGGTGATTTCGCCGGTCACCGGTTTGCAGTCAAAGCCGCCAACCTGCTGGAAGTAGGTGAACTGCGACACTTCCATCCCGTCGCACCAGACTTCCCAGCCGAGGCCCCAGGCGCCAAGCGTCGGGCTCTCCCAATCGTCCTCAACAAAACGAATGTCGTGTACGGAGCGATCAACGCCAATTGCATCAAGCGACCCGAGATAAAGGTCCTGAATATTTTCCGGGGACGGCTTTAACACCACCTGGAACTGGTAATAGTGCTGGAAGCGGTTCGGGTTCGCGCCATAGCGCCCGTCCGTCGGGCGCCGGCATGGCTGCACATAGGCAGCATTCCACGGATTCGGCCCAAGAGACCGCAAGGTCGTCGCCGGGTGAAACGTTCCCGCCCCCATCTCCATGTCATAAGGTTGCAGGATGACACAGTTATTCGCCGCCCAGTATGTCTGGAGCGTCAGTATCAAATCCTGAAATGTTTTGGCGGGCGCGTTTTTCATCTGTTCATTTCTGTGTCGAATTTCGCCGGACGCTAGGGGCGTCAATTCGGCGCGTCAAGCACGCTCCAGATCAGGCGGCCTCTCCCGGCGCCGGGACACCGGCAGCGCTTTTCGTATCCGATCCGCGAAGTGTCGAAGCCCGATCTCATCGCGCGCGATCGGCCCCGGCGCAACGCCAGAACGCATGCCGGCATGGGTGCGCTCGATAATGTTTTTGTCTTCCCGATTCACGACCCGATTAACGCGCCAGTTGAGATAACGCGCCGCCTTCATTTCCCGGCGCGCATCAGGCAGCGCATAGGAAATCTCGCGCAAGAGCGTGCGATCAGCACTCAGTGGAATAAATTGCATGAAATCGACCTGCTCAGGATAAATATCGAAGGCGAGGTTCGGCCAGAGCATGACGTACCGCCATAGGCGGCGCCGCCCGGGCGGTAAGTGCTCGGCCTTGGGCAGAAATTTCCGATAGGCGCGCGCTGATAATGTCTGTTCAGGGGCGTCATCAATATTCGCCGTGATCACGCAGGCATTGTCATCGACGGCAAGCGCATAGCTATTGCCGACAAGACCGTCGAGGCCATCATGCGCAACTGGCAGATGCAGATAGTCGACGAAATTTTCAACGGCGATTTTCCAATTTACATCGCGCGTGCGCAGCGTGATACGGCCGAGCGCACGCATATTCTTCGTCTTGTACTTTTCAAACTCCGCGACCATAGGACTGATGAAGTCTTCGAACGACACTTTTTCGTCGCCAGCGTTGACGAATAAAAAGCCGCCCGCTTCGCGCAAGTCGACTGATGCGAGACCGTATTCCTTGTTTTCAAACGCATCGTACCGTTCGCGTTGCGGGACGCCGACAAGACGGCCGGCGAGATCATACGTCCAGGCGTGATAAGGACAAACAATGCGCGACGAACACGCCCCGAACGAATCGTCCAGCAGCCGCGCCGCGCGATGCCGACAGACATTACGAAAAGCGCGCAACACACCGTCATCACCGCGCACTACGGCGATCAACGTTCCAAGAAAATCAATCGTCGCATATTGGCCGCGCTCGGCGACATCGCTTTCATGGCAAACGACCTGCCAACTCGGCGCGAATATTTTATCGCGCTCAAGCGCGAGGAACCCCGGGTCACGGTAAACCCAAGGCGGCAATCCTGTTTCGAGATTCTCGCTCACGCTCTGTCGACTGGCTTTGATGTGAGTTTCGAGAAAATATACACGGGCAATCCGGCGGCGATCAAAACGACGCCCCAAAGCAATGTTTCCACTCCAGCGCCCGCGATCGCAATAATGGAATAGGCAAGTGCGACGAGCGCGATTGTTGTCCACGCTTTTGTTGCGCGAAACGACTTTTTTATTTCCGCCATCGCCGACAGCGCATAAGGCAGCAATGTACCAAGCGTCGACATGGAAATCAGGAACGTGAAGGCTGCGACCAGGCCGTCGGCGTAATTGAGAACAATCAGCGCCGTCGCAAATGCTGAGGACAACAACAAAGCGCGCGACGGGGCGCCGCCGGTATTCTGGAAGGCAAGGCTTGCCGGAACGCCGCCGTGGCGGGCGGCGGCCATTGGCATTTGCCCGGTTATAAAGACGTTGCCATTGAGCGATCCCGAGGTCGAAATGAGCGCCCCGATGGCGATCATGGGCGGGCCGAACATGCCAAGCCTCGTTGCGGCATCTGAAAACGGCGCCTCGGAAACCGCCAGTTGGGCTGGCGGCACGAGCAGCATCACAGCCGCTGTCGCGGCGATATAGAGCGCCGCAACGGTGAGCGTTGCAGTGATAATCGCGCGCGGAATGGTGCGCTTCGCATCGCGCACATCCGCCGCGGCGACGACACCGGCCTCTAAACCGATAAACGCCCACATGGTCAGCAGGGCCGTCGCGGCCAGCGCCTGATAGGGTGGCAATTCTTGCGGATTGAACGCCGGCACATTGCTCGCATCGCCTGCGAAGACAGCGAGGCCGATAATCATCAGCAGAGGAATGATTTTCAGAACGGTCATGACCAGCTGTGTTGCAGCCGCGTCCGAAACGCCCCTGATATTTACGCCAGTGATTAACCAGATCATGATCGCAGCGACGGCGCCCTGAAGCACGTTGTTGCCGGCAAGCGCCGGAATAAGCGCGCCGAGATAGCCTGCGAACGCTACCGATATCGCAGCAACCGCAAAAACGGTCGCCGCCCAATAACTCCAGCCAACGATGAAACCGGGGAGTTCGCCAAAGGCGTCGCGCACATAAACGTAAAAGCCGCCGCTCTCTTCCGTTCGCCCGGCAAGCCGGCCAAGCGTCAGCGCGATGACGATGGCGCCGGCGCTCGTGAACAGCCAGCCGAGAAAACTGATCGACCCATAGGGCGCGAGCACCGCTGGCAGGAGAAAGACCCCGGAGCCGATCATGACGCCAGCCGACATCGCCCAACACTTCCAGAAGCCCATAGGTTTGTCAGCGTCTCGGTCTACCGTTTGGCTATCATGCTCAGACATTGAACGAGACTGATGCGCATTGGCCGCGCCGTCAAGAAACCGGCTCATACCGTAACGCCGAAGACTAACTGATCACACCGGATCAGGATATGATATGTCTCTGCCTTCCAGTGAACATCCGCCAACCGGCACGGAGACATTCTTGACGAAGATCACGATTCCGACCTCGCGTGAGGGCGCAGTGCAGCTTGACGAGGCGGACCCATTGCGGCGTTTTCGCGACGCATTCGATTTACCGGCGGGCGTGATTTATCTCGATGGCAATTCGCTGGGACCACCGCCGCGCGCCGCCCTGACCCGCCTTCAAAAAACCGCCGCCGATGAGTGGGGCCGCGACCTGATCCGGTCATGGAATTCGGCTTCGTGGTTCGACATGCCAAAGTCCTGCGGCGCAAAAATCGCAAACCTCATCGGCGCCCCGCCGGATGATGTGGTTGTCGCAGACTCCGTATCGATCAATCTGTTCAAGCTTGCAGCAGCGTTGAACAGGAAAAATGGCGGCGCCATCGCTGTCTTCGAGAACGAATTTCCAACAGACAGCTACATCCTTCAAGGACTAGCTGCACTGACGGGCGCGGAATTGCGCACGCTTAAACCGACAGATAATCCCTTTGCTGACGATATCGACCTGCTTGTGGTCAGCGTTGTTGACTACAAAACCGCGGCCATTTCCGATATTGCGGACATGGAAGTGAAGGCGGCGGCAGCCGGCGTCGCCATCATTTGGGATCTCAGCCATGCGACCGGTTTGCTACCCTTAGACTTAGCCCGCGACGGCGCAAATTACGCGGTTGGATGCGGTTACAAATATTTGAATGGCGGGCCCGGCGCACCGGCCTTTATCTACGCGCGCGGCAGCGCCGGCGCGCTTGACCAACCGCTGACGGGTTGGATGGGACACGCAGACCCCTTTGCATTCGACAACACCTATCGACCAGCCGGTGATGCGAGGCGGTTCGTATGCGGCACGCCGCCGATACTTTCGCTCAGTTCACTCGATGCAGCGCTCGAGGTTTTTGACGATGTTGCTTTGCACGATATCGCGTCAAAGGCGCAAGGGTTGGGCGATCTCTTTTTGGCCCGCGCCCTCGCCTTCGGTCTTGAAACCGTATCGCCGCTGCCAGGCGCGCCTCGTGGCGGTCATGTCAGCTTACGCTATGATCATGGTTACGAAGTTGTCCAGGCGCTGATTGCTCGCGGCGTCATCGGTGATTTTCGCGCGCCGGATTTAATGAGGTTCGGGTTTTCACCGATGTATCTATCATATGCGGATATATGGGACGCCGCCGATGCGCTGATTGATGTTCTGCAAACGGAAGAATGGCGCAAGCCGGAATTTGCCCGGCGCGACAATGTCACCTGATCGCTAACCAATCGCCGCCATGGCCTCAACGATGCGCGCCGATTCACGAACCGGCGGCGGCACATTGAGTGCGTCCTGATAGAACCGCAACGCGGCGCCGCGTTCGCCTGCGAATTCGGCGATCACCGCTTTACCGACAAGCGCTTCGTAATTGTCGGGCGAATACTCAAGCAGGCGCGATAAAATCGATTCAGCTTCAACCGCATCACCTCTTGCGCCGGCGCACAATCCAACATCGACCATGGCGCCAAGGGCCCATGCGTCTGTCTGAAGCGTTGCTTCGGCGTTATTACAATAGGCCGGTGTCAGCGGTTTTCCGAGCAGCGTATCGATACGGCCGGCAAAATCCTGCCCTACTTTTTCGACCAGCGTCTCGCTCGGCCGTAGCGTCGGTGTTCCAACTGTTATCGACTCTTCGATAGGCTGCACCTTCGCCAGAATCGGCGGCGAAAAGCGTTCGGGAGCAGCGAGTTTGGCGAAGACCGCGTAACGATCGCTGGCAGCTTCCCTCAAAGCCGGCTTCACCACAGCAGCTGATGAAATCGTTTGATTTACCGGCGTGGTCTCCGGCGGCACGCCGTCTACGTCTTCCCGGACAGGCGGCAGGGCAGCGGTGTCGCTTGCGGCCTGAATGATCCCCTCGATGCCTGTTGCGTCTTCGTCCTGCTCCAGAAAATATAGATCGAGGCACGCCGCCTCTCGCCCGCTAACGACGCAAGGGCCCGCCTTGGAGTTGGCCAGCGCGCCGTCATACCCAACAATCAACGCCGCGCCTCCGTTCATGACAATAGATTCAAGGCGTAAGACCCGCGCACCTGCATCTGAAATATCGAGTTCGAAAGCGTCTGCCGCGCCGGGGAGAAAAAAGGCGCCGTCGCCACGTGGTTGCGGGTCGCAAACCGTTTCGCAAAAGAGGGCAATCCGGGTCTGGAGGCCGCGTTCACCGACACGTATATCTGTTATCAAGGGTCGTTCTGGCGCTTCGCTCGTCAATGCGACGGCGCCAGCGCCGGCCAACACGAAGAGGCTCGCCGCAAGAGCGGCCGTCACGAATATGCTGGAATGCCGAATCATCTGCACGTCGCCCGTATAAAGTCTTAATGGCGATCATCTTCAGAGTCGGAGGCTTGGGTCAACGCAATCCGCTGAGGGTGTTGAGAAAAATAAAAACGCGCCCTCGCATGGGCGCGTTTTATGCCGTGATTTTGGGGTCAGCGATCAATAATTGCGATAGCTTCGACGGCTGCCCGACTTGATGTAGGGATACCCAAAGGCGTCATAGCAGAGCAACGCCACTTCTGTGTACCGGCCGCGCCTGCGGCTTTGTGAGACCACTTCGCAGTTGCCGATATATCCCGATTGGAACAAATCATAGCCGAAGCTCACGACGAACCACCCAATCGGGTCATATCCCGAATTGTAGTGGAACAGGCTGTGAAGCGAGCAATAATAGCCGTGACCGTGCCGCGGACCTGAGCCATGGCCGTAATGTTGGCCGCCATACCGCCCGTTGGAACTCCGACGGCTATATCTGCGGTTGTCACGTCTGTTATCGTATCGCCGCTGGTCTCGGCGATTGTCGTACCGGCGACGATCATTACGGTTATTGTATCGCCGATTGTCGCGGCGATTATCCGCACGCCGGCGGTCGCGGCGATTGTCAGCACGCCTTCGGTCGCGCCCGTTGTCCGCCCGGCGATTGTCCCGACGATTATCTGCGCGCCTGTTATCCCGGCGATTATCCGCACGACGATTGTCGCGACGGTTATCCGCGCGGCGTCGGTCCCGTCGTTGATCCGACCGACGATCGTTGCGGCGTCCTTCCGCTCGCGGCTCACGATTGCGTGTTTCGCCGCGCCGATCATTACCGCGACGCTCACTACGCCGTTCGCTTCGACGTCCTCGATCATCGCTGCGTCGATTACCTCGATCACTGCGACGTTTGCCGCGATCGCGATCGTCCAACATGGCGACCTGGATCGTTTCTGAAAATTCAGGCGTTGTCTTTGCACCCGAAGATGTTGACGATGTTTCCGCCGCAGATGCTGCGCCGGTCATTGCCGTTACACTGATACTGATGACCGCGCAAAAGGCGGCCCGTTTAATGTCCATCAAGGGCATTCGCTTCTCCTTGAAGTTTAAGCGAGGCCCCCTAGCGCCCGGCATGATTGTGCACTCATTGAACAATCTGCGTCAATGATTCGGTAACGAATAGTTACGCACAAATATGCGTTTATTTCTTCAAATATGGCCAAAACACGGCGATTGTGGCGGTACCGTGGCGCCAACCCTGCGTACACGGACAAATAAGGCGGAATTGCGGCATGCGAGACTCGCCACTGCGAATCCCGGTAGTGAGAAAACCATGACGCAGCCTCCGTTCACCTTTCTTGAATTTTTCGCCGGCGGCGGCATGGCGCGGCTTGGGCTTGGGGAAAACTGGCGCTGCGCTTTTGCAAACGACATCGACCCGATGAAATGCGCCGCCTATCGCGAGAATTTTGGCGGCGACGACCTGATCGAGGCGTCAATCGCCGATCTTGGGGTCGATGACCTTCCGGACGGCTGCGCCGATCTCGCCTGGGCGTCATTTCCCTGTCAGGATCTTTCCCTTGCGGGCGCGCGCCGCGGCATGGGGGCGGCCCGAAGCGGTCTGTTCTTTGAATTCTGGCGCTTGATGGAGGCCCTCCGCGCCGCCTCGCGCGCGCCGAAAATCATCGTCCTGGAAAACGTTCCCGGCCTGCTTACGTCAAACAGCGGCAGGGATTTTGAGCGTATCGTTCAGTTGTTGCAGGGCGCCGGATATCACGCCGCCGCCGGCGTTCTTGACGCAGCGTCGTTCACGCCGCAGTCGCGACAACGCCTGTTCATTGTCGGTTTCGCAATATCACTCGCGGGCAATTTTCGGCGCAATGTCGTACGAAGCGATGAGGCGCCCGGATTTCCAATGATGGAAGAATGGGGCGCAGCGCCTTTGCCGACGCCGAGCGCGATACGCAATGCCCATCTCGATGACATTGTCGATTGGTTGCACCCCGAATGGGACAGCGACGCAAAAACCAAAACACTGATCGACCAAATGACAGGCCTGCAACGCAGCCGCCTCGACGCGATTGTATCAAGCGGCGCGCGGCGCGCCGGCGCCGGCTTTCGCCGTACGCGCTGTGAAGATGGCAAAACTGTTCAACGATTTGAAGCGCGCTTTGACGGCCTTGCCGGATGTTTGCGCACGCCAGCCGGCGGGTCATCTCGGCAGGTTCTAATAGCTGTTGAACATGGCCTCGTCCGAACACGGCTGATGTCGCCGCGCGAGGCGGCGCGCCTGATGGGATTGACTGAAGATTATAAATTGCCGGAACGGGCCAATGCGGCGTTAAAGCTTTGCGGCGACGGCGTATGCGCGCCGGTAGTGCGCTGGCTTGCCGAAAATATCCTTGAGCCCGCCCTCGAACCGGCCCGCGCAGACGCCGCGTGACGCGTGCAAAACGAACGGACGTCTTCTCGCCGGAAAAACGCTCGGCAATAATGCGGGCGGTCAAATCCAAAGACACAACGCCGGAGCTGCATTTGCGCAGAGCCCTTCACGCCCTCGGATTTCGCTATCGGCTGAATGTAAAAGACTTACCCGGTAAACCCGATCTCGTCTTTCCAAAGCACAAAGTCGCGTTGTTCGTTCATGGCTGTTTCTGGCATGGACACGAATGTAAGCGCGGCCGTCGCGTACCGAAATCGAATACCGAATACTGGCGCGATAAGATCGGGAAGAACCGCATACGCGACCGGAAAAATAAAAAAGCGCTGGAAGCCCTGGGCTGGCGGGTTCTCACCGTCTGGGAGTGCGCCATCGCATCACTTGATCCGGGCACATTGCCAATCCGCAGTGACTAGTTATTCGCGATATGCCGAATGAACCGCATGTCCGTGCGCTTCGGCGCCGATGACGGCGGCCGCTTCCGGCACCATTTCAAGGATCGATCTCGTGCGTTCCTGCGCGGACAAATTGGTGCAGCGCTGCGAGAATTGCTTCACGGACCTGCCGGCATCATCAAGAATCTCAAATAGATAGGTAGACTTGGTCATATCATTCACCACTCAACTGTTTATCAAATTTCCCGGCGCGACGCCGGATTGCTGGTGACTTTATCTCGCGCGCGATTTTGGCCGAAATGTGTCGCATTTCAATATGTTACGCCGGTTTAACCGGCAATTTTATGCAAATTGCAGCTGCTCGACGCAATCGCTCCTCCTCTTTATGCGGAGCATAATCGATAAACTTGATCGCTGACGTCTTGACGACTATCTGTTTACGGCAGCGACACCATTGAAACCGGATACCCATGACGCAACTCGACATCAGCATCGGTCATGATTTCAATAATAGCGGCGGACGGTATTGGGCGGAGGTTCCGGGCGGTTCGGCGGAATTGACTTATCAAAATCGCGGCGACGACGCGATCATCATCGATCACACCTATGTGCCGCCACAGTCCCGCGGGAAGAACATTGCATTGCAGCTTGTCGAACACGCAGTCGCAGATGCACGCATTCGGAACCTAAAAATCGTGCCGCAATGTCCGTATGTTGAAAAGTTATTTAAAATCCGCGCGGACCTTAATGCGTTCCGCGCGGATTAATCTCAAATCAGGCTGGTTTCTCGCTCGCGATCCATTCGTCGACCCGGCGCTCGAGAACGGCGAGCGGCAATGCGCCGCCGCCGAGTACAATATCGTGGAATTCACGAATATCGAAATCAGCGCCCAGCGCGGCTTCAGCCGTCGCCCGCAATTCAACAATCTTCAGCATGCCGACTTTGTAAGCGGTCGCCTGTCCCGGCATGACGATATAACGCTGGACTTCGGATTTGATCTGACCGTCGGCGGCCGGTGAATTCGCAGTAAAATAATCGATCGCCTGTTGTTCGGTCCAACCTTTAGAGTGCAGGCCGGTGTCGACAACAAGGCGAATGGCGCGCCATATCTCCGTCGTCAGCCGCCCAAAATCGGAATAAGGATCTTGATAGGCGCCCATCTCTTTCGCCAGTAATTCCGAATAGAGCCCCCAGCCCTCACCATAGGCGGTGAAACCTGCTTGATTGCGAAACTCGGGAAGCCCCTCGACTTCCTGCGCAATGGTGTTCTGCATGTGGTGGCCCGGATTGCCCTCGTGATAAGCAATCACTTCAAGCTGCGGGATCGGCATCGACTTCATGTCAGAAAGATGCGCGTAGAAAATGCCGGGGCGCGAACCATCCGGCGTGCCAGGGTAATAGTGCTGCGCGCCGCCATCGCGTTCTCGAAAAGCCTCAACGCGCTTCACGACCAGGTCCGCTTTTGGAAGAAGACCGAAATAGTCGGGCAGTTTTGTCTTGATGAGTGCAAGGTGTTCCCGCGCGGCCTGAAGATAGGCTTCACGGCCCTCGTCAGTATTTGGATAGTAGAACTGTTCGTCCTCGCGCATGAATGTAAAGAACTCCTGCAACGTCCCTTCGAAGCCAACCGTCTCTTTGATTGCCTCCATTTCGGTCCGAATACGCGCAACTTCAGAAAGTCCGAGTTCGTGCACCTCGTTGGCGGTCATGTCCGTCGTCGTCGACGCGGCAAGACGTTCCTTGTAGTAGGCTTCGCCATCCGGCAACGAGCCAATGCCGGTCGCAATTTCGGGCGAATTCGCAATGTCTTCATCGACCCAAGCGATCAGTGCATCATAAGCCGGTTTGAAGTCATCGATCAGCGACGCGCGTGCAGCAGCGCGCATCTCTTCGGCGGTCGCATCGTCAATCTCGCCGGCTTCGAGAAGCGCTGCAATTTTACGGTTGGCGTCACCCCATAATGGCGCGTCGCCTTCGCCCTCGAAGGGCACGCCGGAAACCAGCGCCTGCGCTTGCTGCTTCACGCCTTCATAAGCGAAGCGAGGCGCATGGACGCCCTCAGCAGCGGCAAATTGCGCACGTTCAAGCGCCTGGCCCAGCGCCCGCGACACACCGCCAATACGCGTAATGTATGCGCGCATATCGTCCGCGGTTTCGACGCTATGAAAATTGATCAGGAAATTCGGCAGGAAAGAGTGCGGCCCGTTCATCTGGTGGAAGACATAGCCGCGTCGCCAAAACGGACGCCCCGCTTCTTCCTGCTCAAGCTGGTATAACCAGATGTCGTATGAGATTTTCGCTTCCGGCGTCAGCAAATCATAATCAATGCTGTCTTTAAGTTCTGTCGCAGCCGCGCGTCGCCAAGCCAATTGTTGCTCAGTCGCTTCCTCGGAGAAATCGTCGATCTCCGCGTAATTGTCGTCGCGACCAAGGAAGGTTTTAAAAATCGGGCTGAAATCAAGCTCTTCTTCCCAGCGAGCGGAAAACCACTGATTAAGACGTTCTGTCTCCGCTTCGATGGCTTCGGCAGTCGGCGCAGCCGGCGCCTCTGTTGCGGTATTTGCATTCTCCGCCGGCGCGCCTGCTTCCTGGCCGCAAGCCGTCAATGCTGTCGCGCCCAACAGCGCCAATAGGATAGTGTTTTTCATATTGCCCTCGTCGTTGATGTAGATTTTTTTCGATTCGCGCCCGACCCTAACGGAGGTCACCGCGTGAACAAGTTCGGTTTATCGCAAATAAAGGGCGGCAAACGGCATAATATTCTCCGTTCGCCGCTTTTTTAGCACGGACCGGATATGGCCGCGCTAAAACGCTTCCGCGGGCAGCGCCATCATCGTGTCAGCACCGGTTTTGATTTTCTCAAGATGCGCTGCGCTGTCAGGCAAAATGCGCTCAAGAAAGTATTTTCCGGTGATGAGTTTGTTTTCGTAAAAGTCGCCGTCGCCTTTCTTTTCAATCGCCGACCTGGCGCTCATGGCCCAGGCGAATGCGAGACAATTCAGTGCGAAGAGGTTGAGGTAGTCCATCGACCCGGCGCCGGCGTGATTGAAGTTCTGCATGGCGTTGGCGGCGAGCCACTGCGTTGCTTCCTCCGTGCGTTCCTTTGCGAGCTTTAGCCCGTCCAGAAACGGCGCCAACTCGTCATTGCCCTGATTGTCGGCGATAAATTCGTCGATCTCGGCAAAAAGGCTTTGCCAGGCGCGTCCACCATCTTTCATCAATTTGCGGCCGACAAGATCGAGCGCCTGAATGCCGTTCGCGCCTTCGTAGATCAGCGCAATACGCGCGTCGCGCACGAATTGTTCCATCCCCCATTCCTGGATATACCCGTGCCCGCCCAACACTTGCTGCGCATTGGTGGCGTGCCAGTACCCTTTCTCCGTGAGGTAGGATTTCAGGATTGGCGTCATTAGCCCCATATAGTCTTCGGCTTTCTGACGCGTTGCCTCGTCTTCGGCTTTGTCCTGCAGATCGCCATGGAGCGCGACCCAATAGATCCATGCCCTGGCGCCTTCAGTGAACGCGCGCTGATCCATCAACATCCGGCGGACATCCGGGTGAACAATAATCGGGTCAGCCGGTTTATCCGGTTCGGCCGGCCCCGTCAGTGCGCGCCCCTGCAATCGGTCTTTCGCGTAAGCGGCGCCGTTTTGATATGAAACTTCAGAAATCGCCATGCCCTGCATCGCGACGCCAAGGCGCGCTTCGTTCATCATCGTGAACATGGCGCGCAGGCCCTTGTTCTCTTCGCCCAGCAGATAGCCCGTCGCCTCGTCGTAATTCATGACGCACGTCGAGTTGGCGTGAATGCCCATTTTTTCTTCAAGCGACCCGCACGAAACGCAGTTGCGCGCACCGAGCGATCCGTCATCATTGACGAAGAATTTCGGCACGATGAACAAGGAGATACCCTTCGTTCCTTCCGGTGCGCCTTCGATCCGCGCGATCACGAGATGGATAATATTTTCCGTCAGATCGTGCTCTCCGGACGAGATGAAAATCTTTTGCCCGCTGATCTTGTAGGAGCCATCGCCCGCCGGAACCGCCTTCGATTTCAGGAGGCCGAGATCTGTGCCGCAATGAGGCTCGGTCAAATTCATCGTGCCGCCCCAGTCGCCTGAGATCATTTTGGGCAGCCATTTGGTTTTTTGATCGTCCGTCCCATGGGCGTGGATCGCATTCGCTGCGCCGCGCGACAGGCCGGGATACATGGCAAAGGCCATATTTGCCGCTGACATCATCTCACTGACCGCAAGGCCAAGAACATTCGGCAAGCCCTGCCCGCCATAGTCAGGGTCAAAGGAAAGACCCTGCCAGCCGCCTTCGCGATACGCGCTATACGCCTCCGGCAAGCCGGTCGGCGTTGTCACCGATCCGTCGTCATGCCGCGTGCAGCCTTCCTTGTCGCCGGAGTGATTCAACGGGTGCAGGACATTCGTCGCGAGCTTGCCGCCTTCTTCAAGAATTGCATCAAGAAGCTCTTCATTGACCTCTGAAAAACCTGGCAAATTTGAATACTTCGAAATCTGCAGAACATCGTTCAGCACGAATTTCATATCGTTGGTCGGCGCTGCATACTGGGTCATGGATATTCCTTAAATCGAGCCCATCGAAGGCTATATCTGTCGCGTACAATGTAGTGTCGCTGGTTAGAATGCGCACCCTAGGCGCTTGCTTTTCAATAGCGCCGGCGCCGCCAGCCCCGCAATATGGCGAACTGCGTTCTGTCCAGCGCCCCGTCCCGAAACGCCACGACTTCGCCCAAAACGGGTATTTTTCCTCATATGCGCCAAAAACGGCGCAGATGGTCGCGAATCGCCGTTAACGTTTTTACGGAGTGTTCGGTGGGAAGGCCTGAAACGGCTTTGCCGCCTGATCAAAGCTACTTAACGCGAATCCAATGCGGCCAATCAGCCAGCGTGGATCCGAAAACATTAATTGAGCGGAGCCATCCGCAGAAAACCGGTGACAGCGATGAAGTCAAATGCGCCATGGAGTGTCAAAGGCATCGAACGTGACGCTCGCGAGACTGCGAAAGAGGCGGCAAAACGCGAAGGCATGACGGTCGGCGAATGGCTCAACCAGATGATCTACAGCGCCGGTGACCCGGAAGCCTCTGACGGGAATGTCGAGGGCTTGAAGCTCCGGGACGTCGTCACCGCCATCGACCATCTGCACAAACGCATTGCGGACAGCTCCACCGAAACTGGCGGCGCCGTTACGGATATCTCACGTAAAATGGGCGACGTCGTCGAGCGCGTTCAACGCCTGGAACGTACAAAACCGTCCGGCGGAGAACGCGAACGCGTCGACGCGCTGAAGGCGCTTGAAAAGGCCGTCTCTCAAGTCGCTGTCCAGTTTAGTAACGCACAGAAGACGACGCTTGAACGGCTCAGCACGTCCGAAGAGGGATTGCAGAAATTAACAGACAAGATCGATTCACTAAGCGTCGGCGGCGACGACGCTTCGGGCGTGAGTTTTCTTAAAGACGCCGTCGATGGCTTGCAGACACGTGTTGCCCGCGCCGAAAAAGCGGCCAGTGGCGCAACCAACAATGAAGGCGGCGATCCTGAGTTTATAGAACGCACGAGCAATCGCCTTCGCGTACTCGGTGATGAAATTAAACGCGGCGGCGACCAGATCCGCACGCTTGAAACAACAATCGGAAAACTATCGCAGCAAATTGAAGGCGCAGAGCGCCGAAGCGCCGAAGGCGTTCATAAAACCGCCGAAACGCTTGCAGAATTGCGCGAGAAATTTTTCGGCGAACAATTCGACGCCGTCAATAAAGACGATATCGCCGAGGTCGTCGCTGATCATACGCGCGACACGGTCGAACGCGTAGACCGCCTGCAGTCGTCATTTGAAAACATGATCACACGCCTGGACGCTGTCGGCGGTGGCGGCAGCGGTAGTGAGACATCAGCCCTGAGCGACGTCGAGGCGACTGATACTGAACCAACTGAAGTAGACAGCAAGGCGGCGGCCATTGAAGAAGTCACGGCTCCTGTAGAGAACGCGACTAACGATCTGACCGATCTAGAATTGATCGGTGATGAGCCCGCCTCAGAACTTGCTTCAGAACCAGAAGAATTGTCGACACCCGTAACCCTCTCCGAAAGCGCGGACGACGAAGACGAGGACGACGATTTCTTCTCCTTCGCTGATGAGATCGACGCATCTATCGAAGAAACGCCTGCATCGGAACGCGAGGACGGATTTTCTTTCGAGCTGGACGGCGACGACGCGGATGCCGAAACTAAGGTTACTGATGAAAGCGACACAGAAGGCGCTGCGATCCTGTCGGAAGTTCAGGACGTTTTTTCTGGCGATCATCCGCCGACGCCGGATGCACAACCTGACGAAGCGCCAGATGAAAACGGCGAGACCGTTGCGAAAACGGAAAAGGACTCTGTCGATTCTGAGCTCGACGAGTTGCTCGCTGGTCTTGATGATCTCTCCGAGCCGGCGGCGCCAGACGCCGTTGCTGATGAACCAACAAAAATCGACGAAACCGAACCTGCGGCCGAAGCGGGCAGCGGCGAGCTCAACAAGGAAGACTTGTTAAAATCTATCCGCCGAAAAGCGCGCGAGGACGCTGCGGCGCGCGCAGAAACAGATGAGAGCGCTCGGCCGACCCGTCGAAAATTAACGCCGAAGCAAAAAGCTATCCTCGCTGCGCGGGCGCGACGCAAGCGCCTCGCCGATGAAGGCGGCGCAACGAGCGAAGATTCCGGAAAAGCAGAGGCTACGAAAAAAGCGCTTGAAGCCAGCGCCCACGCCGTAACGCTCGACGATGATATCGACGACGAAGACGCTGAAAAAGACGGCGGAAAGTTCGCCGCTTTTCGCAGCAAATTTCCATTCTTCGGCGGACGGAAAGACGATGATGACGAAGACGACAAGGACGCGCATCAAAGCGATTTCACACTCGATGATACAGACGGCGATCAAGAGGCCATTGAAACGCTGAAATCGACGGCGTCTGCGCGCCCGGTTACGCTGGCTCTCGGGGTCGGTATATTCCTCGCTATGGGCCTTTTGTTTTTCGCCTTGAAGGATTTTATCTTTTCACCGCCAGCCGGTGAAAGCCCCGCTACGGAGGCTGCAGCGCCGTCAGAATCCATCGCTGCGGAACCAACACTCGAAGCGCCGGCAGCGCCCGTCGTCGATCCAAAAACGCTTTATCGCGACGCCATGACGGGCCTTAATGCAGCAGGCAGCGACGCAGAGACGAGCGTTGCGATCGAAAAACTGGAGCAGGCTGCGCTCCTCGGCCACCCACCGGCGCAATTGCAACTCGGCGAATTGTACAAAACCGGCCAAGGCGTCGATCAGGATATCGCGCAGGCGCGCACATGGTTCAGGCGGGCTGCCAATGGTGGCAATATTCTCGCGATGCACCGCATCGGCGTGATGACGGCGCGTGGCGAAGGCGGTTCTTCCAACACACCTGAGGCGATCGGGTGGTTTGAGCAAGCCGCCAATCGCGGACTTGTCGATTCCCAATATAATCTCGGGGCCATCTACCACCCAAGCGGCGATGGCGAGAGTTTGCAGGGCAGCCTGCATGACGCTGGCAAAGCCTATTACTGGTACGCCCTCGCCTCGTTAAACGGCGATGATCAGGCCACCCCGCTCGCTGCCGGGGTCGGTGCAACGCTGAGCGAGACCCAACGTGCAGAGCTTGACGAAGCCATTGGCGCCTGGACAGCGCTGCCGGCCGACATCGAAGCAAACACGCTGGAGACGGCCGGATAACCGACGGCGTCGCCTTGCAGTCGGCCTTGCCTTGCACAGCGCAAAACGCAGCCTATAAGAAAAACGCCCGGGGGCGTTCGACAGGCTAGCGCGCATTATGCAGATTTATCTCCCAATTGCGGAGATCACCGTTGATCCGTTTGTCATCGTATTTCTCGGGGCAGCGGTCGGCTTCCTGTCTGGCATGTTTGGCGTCGGCGGCGGCTTTCTGATGACGCCGCTGTTGATTTTTTACGGCGTGCCGCCCGCTGTCGCCGTCGGCACCGAAGCCTCTCAGATCGTCGCGTCGTCCGTCTCCGGTGTTCTTGCGCATTTTCGCCGCAAGACCGTCGATTTACAGATGGGCGGATTTCTCGTCGCCGGCGGCGCCGTCGGCGCCGTCATCGGCATCATGATTTTCCGATATTTCCGCGCCATCGGCCAGATCGAAAGTTTTATATCGATTGCCTATGTCGTCTTCCTCGGCGCTATCGGTCTTTTGATGTTAATGGAATCGCTGCGGGCCTTGTTGCGAGACCCAAAGGCAAAGCGGACGCGGCGCAAACACCGTAGCGCCGAATGGATGGCGGCGATGCCCTTCGCCATGCGCTTTCGCCGCTCCGGTCTTTATATCAGCCCTATCCCCCCGATCATCCTCGGGTTCTTGGTTGGCGTCCTCGCAGCCATCATGGGTGTCGGCGGCGGTTTCGTTATGGTTCCGGCGATGCTGTATATTCTCAATATGCCAACCAAGGTCGTTATCGGCACGTCGCTGTTTCAGATCATCTTCGTCACCGCGATCGCCACCGTATTGCATGCGGCTGCGAACCAGACCGTTGATATCCTCCTCGCACTGTTGCTGCTTACCGGCGGCGTGATCGGCGCCCAGATCGGCGCCCGCGCCGGGCGTCGCTTAAAAGGCGAACAGTTGCGCGCGCTCCTTGCACTCATCGTTCTGGCGGTTTGCGCGCGCCTCTTTTTCGATCTTGCATTGCCCCCGACCGCACTCTTCGTCGTGGAGCCAGCATTGTGAGAGCGCTCAATTTAATTCTGTTGTTTTTGGTGATCGCCACGCCTGCATATGCTGCGGACATCGCCGTGGCGCTCGCCGACGATCGCGTCGAAGTCGATGCAAATTTTGCTGGCGCGGAGCTCACATTATTCGGCGCCGTGACCGGCGCGGACGGCAAAGCCGACGATTACGACATCATTGCAGTGATCAATGGTCCGACTGGCGACTTCAACGTCCGCCCGCTCGAACAGCGCGGCATCATCTGGTTGCCCGGCGCGCCCACTACAATTGAAAACGCCCCGCGCTTTTACGCCACCAGCGCGACGCGCCGGATCAGTGATATTGCCCCGCTTCCCGATCAGGCCAAATATGAACTGGGTGTCGATAATATTGGCGCTATCGATCTTTATGCAGACACAGACGCCGCCCACCCGTTTCATGCCGCATTCGTTGATGCGCTCGAAACACAGGGCCGGTATCAGGACAGTATTGGCGGCGTTTCCTTTTTAAAAGGCGCGCTCTTCACGATCCAGGCTGCGCTGCCCGCGAATACGCCGGTCGGGGAGTACACGGTCGACGTCTATCTCTATCGCGACGGCGTCATGATAAACCGCGATTCCGCAGCATTGCGGGTCAACAAGGTCGGGCTGGAAAGGCGGATATATGATCTCGCCCACCAGCGACCAGTGCTATACGGTCTTCTCTGCGTCGCCGTGTCGCTGTTGGCGGGGTGGATTGCAGGCCTTGCGTTTCGCAAATCATAAGAAGTTGCGTTTCATTCGCTTTTTCAAGGGAGATCGCCATGACAGAAGCAGGCAACACCGTTCGAACCGGGCAAAACGGCCTTCCCCAGTCAGCCGCAGTTCTGGCTTATGCCGGGGCGCTTCCCCCGATTATCGCAGCGCTGCTGATCTGGTTGCGGCCGACCGACCTCGGCGCTGGCGCAACGCAATTGATGCTTATCTATGGCGGTGCACTGGTTGTCTTTTTTGGCGGCGTCCGATGGGGCGTTGCAGTTATGCGCCCGGATGGTCCCAGCTTTTTCAGCCTGCTTGGCGGCGTTATTCCATTGTTGATGGCGTTTCCGGTTTTTCTGCTTGAGGATACATTCACGCGCTTTTTGATTGTCATCATCGCCCTCCCGCTCCTTCTATGGGATGATCTGCGTGCGACGCGTCGCGGATCCGGCGCGCCCGACTGGTATCTCGGCGTGCGAACGCCGCTGACGATCTTGATGACGGTTTCATTTCTGCTCGCATTTCTGAAAACCGTTACCGCATGATCGAACGCACGCGCCGGTGACACCTGAAACCCTTGACGGGCTGACGATCGCACTTGATCCAACGGCGCAGCGCATGCTCGCCGGCGCCATCATGATCATGATGTTCGCAATAGCGCTGGGCCTGAAGCCAGAACATTTTCGTTTCCTGAAAGGCGAGCCGAAATTGTTTTTCGGTGGACTGGCGGCGCAGATGATCGCCCTGCCCGCGGTGACGCTTTTGCTTGCATCAATCATCAACCCGGCGCCATCCGTCGCGCTCGGCATGATCGTCGTCGCGGCCTGTCCCGGCGGCAATGTCTCAAACTTCATGAGCTGGTCGGCCCGCGGCGCTGTTGCCTATTCGGTTTCACTCACTGCCGGATCAAGCGTCATCGCTGCATTGTGGACGCCGGCCGCAATCCTATTCTGGTCAGGGCTATATCCGCCTACGGCGGATTTATTGGACACGATCGACTTCAACCGCGCCGCGTTCATCGCGCAAACAACGCTGATGCTTGCAGCCCCTCTCGCTGCCGGCATGGCCGCGGCGCATTGGCGGCCAGCGTTGGCTGAGCGCTTGCGCAAGCCGCTGGCGCTGTTCGGCGCAGGCATTCTGGCGTGGGTAATCATCGCTGGCACAATCGATTTTCTGCCCCTGCTGCTGCCGGCCTGGGCCCTCATTTTAATCCCTGTCGCGCTGCACAATGCTGCCGCCTTTGCGACCGGCGCAGTTGCAGGGCGCCTGCTCGGCGCTGCGCCTGGCCAACGGCGCGCGCTGACATTTGAGGTTGGTATCCAGAACGCCGGTCTCGCCGTCGTCTTGTTACTCGCGCAGATGCAAGGGATCGGCGGCGCAGCAGCCATCGCAGCTGTATGGGGCGTTTGGCACTTCCTGTCCGGCGGTATTATGATCTTGCTGTTCCGAATGATCGACCAACGAAAGGCGACGCCATGAGCTTCGACGTCATTATCAAGGGCGGCATCATCTACGACGGCGATGGCGGCGCGCCTGTGCATGCAAATATCGGTATCAAGGACGGCCGCATTGCCGAAATTGGCAAATGCGCTGAAACGGCTGACCGGACCATCGACGCTGATGGTGCAATCGTCACGCCGGGCTTCGTTGATCTGCATACGCATTATGACGGGCAGATTTCCTGGGACGAAGAACTGCGCCCCTCAGTCAATCACGGCGTGACGACGCTTCTGATGGGTAATTGCGGCATCGGCTTCGCACCGGTTCATGAAGCCGATCATGACCGGTTGGTGCGGTTGATGGAGGGCGTTGAAGACATTCCCGGCACGGCGCTTCACGAAGGGCTTTCCTGGAACTGGGAAAGTTTCCCTGACTACATGAACGCTATCGACGCTATTCCCCATACGATCGATTTCGGCGTGATGATTGGGCATGATCCTGTTCGCGTCTACGCTATGGGCGAACGGGCGAGCGCATTTGAACAGGCGACCGATGACGATATCGCGAAGATGCGTTCCATTGTGCACGAGGCGCTCGCGGCAGGCGCGGCTGGCTTTTCAATTGGCCGCACGGACGTGCACCGCACGGCTGATGGCGACTGGACCCCGAGCGCAGAGGCAAGCGCGAAGGAACTGACGGGCATTGCATCTGCATTTGACGGCCTCGATCACGGCGTTCTGCAGATCGTCAATGACTTTAACCTCGAACGCGAGGGCGATCAGTTCGATGATGAATTTGCGATCGTCGAAGCGTTTGTCCGCGCCGGCGGCCGGCCCGCATCGATTTCGCTGATGCAACGGGATATGGCGCCAGAAGACTGGAAACGAATTTTAGCGGAGACAGAACGCCTCAACAGTGATGGCGTGCCATTCCATGTGCAGGCTGCGCCCCGCGCCATCGGCGTTTTTCAAGGGTTGCAATGCACGTTCCACCCAATGATGGCGCAACCTTCCTATATCGAGATCAAGGACAAGCCGCTCGACGAACGCGTGCGCATCATGCGCGAGCCGGCGTTCAAAGAGAAATGCCTCGCAGAAAAGCCAGTCACGCTCGCAGGCGAAGGCTCATCCGTGCCGCCTATCGCCGACACAATGATCGCCGCAATCGAACTTGTCGCGAACAAGTTTTTCCGACTAGGCGAGAACCCGGATTACGAACAACCGCAAGACCGTTCCCTTGGCGCCGAAGCCCGGCGCGACGGCGTCTCGGCAATGGAAAAACTCTACGATACGCTGCTTGAACTGGACGGACATCAGTTCATCTATTTCCCGATCTACAATTACACCGAATTCAACTACGAAAACGTCCGTACCATGATTACACATCCGGCGGCATTGCCGGGGCTATCTGATGGCGGCGCTCATGTGAGCACCATTTGCGATGCAAGCTTTCCAACTTACCTGTTGACCCATTGGACGCGCGACCGCGCCGAAGGCCGCATCCCGATTGAACGCGCCATCCAGATGCTAACCGCCAACGGCGCCGATTATCTGGGCCTGAAAGATCGCGGACGGCTGCGCGTCGGGATGCGCGCCGACATCAACGTTATTGATCATCAACATTTGCATCTCGGCCCGCCGCGTATGGTTCAGGACCTTCCCGCCGGCGGCCAGCGACTGCTGCAACCGGTTTCCGGCTATCGCGCAACACTCGTCGCCGGCGAACAAGTGGTCGCCAATGACGAGGTAACCGACGCACGGCCCGGACGGCTTGTACGGTTTGGCTGATCAAATATTCAATGCGCCTTACACTGAAGTTGGGATCATGAACTTTACCTTTCACACAACACCAGAGATCATCTTCCAATCTGGCGCGACCAAAGGTCTTGGCGATCTCGTCGCGGCGCGGAGCAAGCGGCCGATCTTGTTGACAGACAAAGGCCTGATAGACGCCGGCCTAGTCGAACCGCTTATCCAAAGCCTCGAAGCCGCCGGCCTTTCAATCCTTCTCTTTGACGATGTTGCCGCGGACCCTCCCGCCGCGAAGGTAAACGAAGCGGTCAATGCGGCCCGCGCTCACGGCGCCGACGGCGTTATCGGCCTCGGCGGCGGATCCTCCATGGATACGGCAAAAGTCGTTGCTGTGTTGATGAAGTCGAGCCAATCGCTCGAAGACATCTATGGAATGGACATAGTGACGGATAAGCGCGCGCCACTTATCCTCTGCCCCACGACAGCAGGCACGGGTTCGGAAGTCACCCCCATCTCCGTCATCACCAAAGAAGACGACACCAAAATCGGTGTGGTCGACAATGCGCTTTACCCGGATGTCGCCATACTTGATCCGGAATTGACGCTCGGCCTGCCGCGCCATGTCACGGCCGCAACCGGCATCGACGCCATGGTTCACGCGATCGAGGCCTACACAAATATTCACCGCAAGAACCCTGTGTCGGACGCCCTCGCCCGGGAGGCCTTGCGGCAACTTTCATCGAACATTGTCACGGCGTGTAAAAAGCCCGGCGACCGGGGCGCCCGCGAAGCCATGATGCTAGGCGCCATGCTCGCGGGGCAAGCCTTTGCCAATTCACCCGTCGGCGCGGTTCACGGCATGGCTTATCCGCTGGGCGGTATTTTTCATGTACCGCACGGACTTTCGAATTCCCTGATGCTGGAGCCGGTCCTTAGGTTCAACGCACCGAAAGCGGATCATCAATATGCCGAGCTTGCCGATGTGATCGCACCCGGTTCAGTTGGATCGAACGCGCATAAATGCGACGCCTTTATCAAGCGCATTGTCGAAATTGTCGAAGCAACCGGTGTTGAGCGGCGCTTATCGCAGCTGGGCATATCCCACAATGACCTGCCGCGCATGGCCGAAGACGCTATGAAAGGTCAGCGTCTCCTGCAAAATAATCCGCGGACCGTTACCTATGACGATGCCCTCGCTATGTATGCGGACGTGCTCTAGGGCGCTGGCCTAATAGATGCGGCAGTCATCTCCGCAATCGGAAAGATAAGCGTAAACCCGCGCCGGAAACGCAGCTTCTGCGGCAAGGCCGAATGAGACGAGCGCAATCACCGCTGGCACGAGCAGCAGCGCCAGAAACGCGAACAAGACAAAAGCGACAGGCCCGACAACGCCAAAGCCGGCGAGCGCCAACAATCCGATCATAATCCCGGCGGGAATAAAAAATATAAAAAACAGGATGAATATAACGCTCTGCAAAATCGAAACGAACATTGCGCCGGAGAGGAGTAGCCGCCAGAATTGTCCCTTTGTCATTTTCCAGGCGTCGCCAAATGATATCCGGTTTTCCACCGCAGCAATCGGCAACACTGGCAACAACCGTAGAATGATCCACAACCAAACCAGGAAAACCCAGATCGCTGCGAATGCGCCCGGGGCAATGATTAACGCGCTCGCCCGTCCGTCTATGGCTTGCGATGCGACGGCTGTTAGTCCGATGACACCAGCGACGACGGCAACCATAACCATCGCCGAAATCGCAATGATCATCCCGTAAAAAAACTGCGTCGCGAAATAGCGCAATTCGCGCGGCCCAAGAGCGAAGTAAAAAGGCAATGACGGCGGTTCGAAAAACGCAAATGTCGACGCACGTATCACCGCCACATAGACGCACGACAAGATCAGCATTGTAGCGAGTGGTGCGAGCGTGCTGAGAAAAACGTAACCGGTGATAAAACCGCCATTCGCAAAGGCTGCCGCAAAGGCCTCTTCCGGATCGGACCCCGTAATATCCACTGCGTTCAAACCTGCGCCGCCCAGCGCAAACAATGCGCCGCCATAGAATAGTAGAACGATCAGGATCGGCAGCCAGGCGATGCGAATCACCATGCCAATCCGTTCAAAACCAAATAGAACCGCCTCTAATGGCGGCCGCATGATCGGTAATTTCATGATGCTTGACCCCGCCCGAATTCTTCCCCAAGGCTCAACTGAAACGGGCTGTCGGCCGCTTGTCAACGCACCGGGGAAAACCCGCTATAATCAGGAGACTATCTGTTGCCACAATCGCCGCAACGGGCTCGCGAAGACTATAAATATTACACGCCCATCCAAACGCGCTGGATGGATAATGACGCGTACGCCCACATCAACAATGTCGTCTATTACAGTTTCTTCGACACAATCGTAAACGGCTACCTCGTCGCCGAACGCGCGCTTGATATTGAAGGCGGCGCGGTCATCGGCCTCGTCGTTGAAACAGGATGTAATTATTTTGCGCCCGCCGCTTTTCCCGATGCGCTCGAGGGCGGATTACGCGTCGCCCATATCGGCAACTCTTCCGTGCGTTATGAGCTTGGCGTTTTTCGGAATGGAGAAGACACCCCATTAGCGGAAGGCCATTTCGTTCATGTTTACGTTGACCGGAAAACGCGCCGTCCGGCGTCTCTGCCGGCGCCCCTGCGCACAGCGCTTCAACAAGCGGTGGTTTAGGCAATCGCGCCGCCTTGTTCCGGCGCATAAAGGCTTTTAGGGTCCGGCGGAAAACAACAAGAAAGCGCTGAAGGCGGCATGGCAAAATTCGATTCCAAAATTGACACACGTTCCGAGACGTTTGCGTCAAACAAGGCGGCAATGGAAAAGGCCGTTACAGAGATGCGCGCCCGCGCCGACATCATCGCTGCGGGCGGCGGCGAACGGTACAATGATCGCCACAAAAACCGCGGCAAATTACTCGTACGCGAACGCATCGCCCGCCTGCTCGATCCGGGCGCGCCGTTTTTGGAAATCGGTCAGTTTGCTGCGTGGGAGATGTACTCCGGCGACGTGCATGCGGCGGGGATTGTGTCGGGGATCGGACGCATCTCCGGTGTTGAATGCGCGATCGTCGCCAACGATCCGACGGTTAAAGGCGGCACCTATCACCCGATGACGGTGAAAAAGCATTTGCGCATGCAGGAAATCGCGCTCGAGAATCGGCTGCCTTGCGTTTATCTCGTTGAATCCGGCGGCGCCTTCCTGCCGATCCAGGACGAGGTTTTTCCGGACAAGGACGATTTCGGTCGCATCTTTTTCAACCAAGCGCAAATGTCATCAAAAGGCATCCCGCAGATCGCCATCGTTCACGGTAGCTGCACGGCTGGCGGCGCCTATGTGCCGGCGATGTCCGACGAAGCGGTAATCGTCAAGAAACAGGGCACGATATTTCTCGGCGGCCCACCCCTCGTCAAAGCGGCGACGGGCGAGGTTGTAACGGCCGAAGACCTCGGCGGCGGCGACACCCATACACGCATTTCAGGCGTCGCCGATCACCTTGCAGAAGACGATGATCACGCCTTGGGGCTCGCGCGCCAGATCGTGTCGCGACTGAACTGGGAAAAGCTCGGCAAGGTCACAAAGACAGAACCGAAGCCGCCTGCATTCGGCGCAGATGAACTCTACGGCGTCGTTGAGTCTGACGCTCGCAAGCCCTACGACGCGCGGGAAATTATTGCCCGCATTGTCGACGGATCCGAGTTTGATGAATTCAAGCCGCTCTACGGATCAACGCTTGTTACAGGGTTCGCGCGCCTGCACGGGTTTCCCGTTGGCGTTATCGCCAATAACGGCATCCTGTTTTCCGAAAGCGCCAAGAAAGGCGCGCACTTCATCGAGCTTTGTTGCCAGCGAAAAATTCCCCTGGTCTTCCTGCAAAACATCACAGGTTTCATGGTCGGACGCTCCGCAGAAGAAGGCGGCATCGCGAAAGACGGCGCCAAGCTCGTCACGGCTGTGGCGACAGCGGGTGTGCCGAAGTTCACTATTGTTGTCGGCGGCTCTTACGGCGCCGGAAATTACGGCATGTGCGGGCGCGCTTACGGTCCCCGCTTTATGTTCATGTGGCCGAATGCCCGCATATCCGTCATGGGCGGCGAACAGGCAGCGAGCGTCCTCGCAACCGTCAAGCGCGACGGCCTGAAAGACGGCGACACATGGTCGACCGATGACGAAGAAGACTTTAAGAATGGCGTGCGCGCAAACTACGACAAACAAGGCTCGCCCTATTACTCCTCGGCGCGCCTTTGGGACGACGGCGTCATTGACCCGGCGCAAACCCGCGACGTCCTCGGCTTATGCCTTTCCGCATCTTTAAATGCGCCAGTTGAAGAAACGCGTTTCGGCGTGTTTCGGATGTAGCTCAGCTTATCAAGATTACCAGAATGACGGGGCGGCGAAAGTTTATGAAAATGACGACATGGCGCAGTGTTTTTTGTTTCAGTGCGTTTTTTACGTGCCTGTTTGTTTCAGCATTTCACTTTCCATCCGCAAGCGCGCAGGGCGCAAACTGTTTTGACGAAAGCGAGACGACGTCATATTTTCGACGCTTGGCGCTTGTTGAGAGTATGGCGGAAACGATCAACGGCATAGGCCCCATCACGCAGGAACACACCCGGTCGATCGCCCATTTTCGCATTGTCGAGAACGGTTGCGGCGACACAATGAGCGTCGGATATTTTCATGGTGAAAAACCAAAGCCGATAGACGATAATTTCACGGGAAATATTTTTACGCCTGCGTCGCAGACAATTGTCCGAAATGACGGCGCGCAAACGACTGTTCGTTTTTTCGACCTCGCCGGAAAGCCTGCAAACACGCCGGAAGGTATCGATAGCGTAGCTATGATCCGCGATGTGCGGGGAAGAGTAACGCAGGTCGCGTTTCGAGATAGCCAAGGCGCGCTTACCAACGGGCCGGCGGGATATGCGATTGCGAATTGGCAATGGAATGGCGCCAATAGCGCCGTTGAGACCCGTTTCAACGCCGAAAAAAATGCAGTCGTGAGCGGAAACGGAATCCGGTTTTCATCGGCGCAACTAACGTTTGGAAAACTCGGCCTTCTTGACGAAATCAGGGTCGGTGAAGACGGCCCTGTCGTCCGCTATGAACGTTACAAAACCGGTTCGATCAAGTCTTGGAAGGCTTATGACAGAAACGGCGCGCCACGGCTTATAGCCCCTGCGAATGTGCACGGCGCTGAATACGTCTACGATGAGAACCAATATCTGGTGCGATTAAAATATTTCGACGAAAGCGAGGCGCCGACAATAAGCGCCTTCGGTCATATGGGGTTTGCGCGAGAATACGCCGAAAATGGCAACCGTTTGAGTTATCACTTCGTCAACGCCGAGGGAGAAAGATGGGCGCCGCCGCAGCGCGGATATGCCGGCCAGAATTATACATGGCGGAATGATGGTGTTGTCAGAAAAAGGGCTTCGTATGTCGACGAAGATGGCGCCTTGATAAATCATCCGCAAAGAAATTACGCGGAAATTCTGTATGAGTTCGACGAACAGAATTTTGTCGCAAAAAGAGTTTTTCGCGATTCCAATGGAACACTTTTGTATGCCAGCATCCCGTAAAATATTGTGACTTTTAAAGATATATCCGAAGAAAAAACGAAGCTCGGAACAGTGGGATCGTTTTTCGATAGACGCATGTCTAGCGAGATGAAGAAGATATGAAAGACGGAGTCATCATCAGGGCGCCATCAACAAGCGACCGGCCAGCAGCCCTTAGTGTGGTGCGTGACGCCTTTCGCCGAGAGGCCGAAGCCGCGCTCATTGAAAAATTGTGGGCTGAAGATGCCATCGATATCGAACTTATCGCGGAACAAGAAAGTGTGATTATCGGCTATTGCGCTTTCAGCGCAGTAACGGCCGCCCCCACTTTGGACGGAAAACTCCTCGGCCTGGCGCCGCTCGCGGTGCTGAATGAATATCAAGGCAGAGGCGTCGGCAAGGCTCTCGCGATGCAAGGGTTAGAAGCATGTCGCGCCAACAATGCCGCGCTTGTTGTTGTCCTCGGCGAGCCGGATTATTATTCCCGCTTCGGTTTCAAGTGCGCCTCGGATTTTCAAATTAATTGGGCGGTGATGGACGCTGGCGCAGCGTTCCAGCTCATCGACTTCAATGGTGTTACGGACGGCGAGCCACATATGATCCATTATCATCCGGCGTTCTCGGAGGTTTAATCAAACGCATGTTTAAAAAGATACTCATCGCAAATCGCGGCGAAATTGCTGTTCGGGTTGCGCGCACGGCGCGGCGCATGGGCGTCAAAACCGTCGCAGTGTATTCTGAAGCGGACGTCGGCGCGCCGCATGTTAAGGCTTGCGATGAAGCTGTGCCGATCGGACCGGCGCCTGCTGCTGAAAGTTATTTGCGAGCCGACAAGATCATCGACGCCTGCAACCGAACGGGCGCTGAGGCCGTTCATCCGGGATACGGTTTCTTGTCGGAGAACGCTGAGTTTGCTGATGCGTTAGAAAAAGCTGGTATCGCCTTTATCGGCCCGACGGCAAAAACCATCCGCGCCATGGGATCGAAATCAGCCGCCAAGGACTTGATGGAGGCCGCCAGGGTGCCGACGACGCCCGGCTATCAGGGCGAGGACCAGTCCGTCAAAACATTCACGCGGGAAGCCGCGCGCATCGGCTATCCGGTGTTGCTGAAAGCCACCGCTGGCGGCGGCGGCAAAGGCATGCGCATGGTCGAGCGCGAGGGAGAGCTAGAAGACGCACTGAAATCTGCGCAGCGCGAGGCAAAGTCCGCTTTTGGCGATGATCGCTTTCTGATCGAGAAATACATTGCCCGCGCGCGACATGTGGAAGTCCAGATTTTCGGTGATGGCGCAGGCAATGTCGTTCATATGTTCGAGCGCGATTGCTCCGTTCAGAGACGACACCAGAAGGTCATCGAGGAGGCGCCGGCGCCAGACATGCCGGCGGACGTCCGTGAGAAATTACTGCAGGCCGGTGTCGAGGCCGGGAAAGCTGTCGATTATCGCGGTGCTGGTACGGTCGAATTTCTCTACGACGGCGCCGACGGCGTATTTTTCATGGAAATGAATACGCGGTTGCAGGTTGAACACCCCGTATCGGAAATGATTACCGGGCTCGATTTCGTTGAATGGCAATTGCGCATCGCTGCCGGTGAAGGCCTGCCGCGTAGGCAGGCGGACATCACCGAAACTGGCTGGGCGTTCGAGGCCCGGCTCTATGCGGAAAACCCGGCGCAGAATTTCGCCCCGTCGATTGGTACACTGACAACATTGCGGCTTCCCGATGCGACCGCTCGGATCGATTCAGGCGTCGTCGAAGGTCAGGACATCACGCCCTTTTACGACCCGATGATCGCTAAAATTGTTACCCACGGGACAAACCGCGAGGCCGCCCTTGCACGAATGCGAGCCGCACTCAGCCAAACGCGTGTCGCCGGCCTTGAGACCAACGCCGGTTTTCTACACGCCATTGCAGACCATAAGACGTTTATCGACGGCGACGTTTCAACGCGCTTCATTGATGACAATTCAGACGCGCTTTTTGCAAACAACGACGCAGGCCCGAAGGTCTGGGCCGCAGCGTTGATTGAGCTTCACAATCGCACGCGCGGGACCGACAGCGACCCATGGGACACAGCCGTCGGCTTTCGACTCAATCGCCCACCGCGTGCGGTCTACTGGATTTCGCACGAGGATAAGCCCGCGCTTGCGATCATGCATGGCGAGCGAGACCGCATCGACGTCGCGATCGAACCGAACGCCAGCGCCGCAGGCCGGCGCGACGGTGACGCAATCGAAGCGCCAATCCATTTTTCATTCGAAAGTGAACGTATCGGCGATGGCGTTTACGTATTGCGGGTCGGTGACGAACAGTTCACTGCCGATATCGCAGATCATCTCGGCGGCCTACGCGTCTGGATTGGCGCCGACCATTGGGACGTTGCCCTTCCCGACCCGCTTGCCGGCGTCTCCACCCATCAATCAAGCGAAGGCACGCTGACGGCGCCGATGCCGGGCGTCATCACCATCTTGTCTGCGACACCAGGTGATACGATTGGCGCCGGCGAACCGCTCCTCGTGATGGAAGCCATGAAAATGGAACACGCCGTCAAAGCGCCCTTTGACGGCGTGATCAAGTCGTACAAATTCAAAGCCGGAGATCAGGTCAAAGACGGCGATCTTCTCGTCGAGTTTGAGGAATCGTTTTGAATTTTTTGCTGTGCGGGGAACTTAAAGATTATCACTCCAAGTCAGAGTGATCACCTGTTAATGAGAACGTTGCATCGGGCCCGGAATTCGACGCGCGCTCACCAGCGTTTTTTTTATTCGCTTCCACATATCCTTCGCGCTTGGTACAGATAACCGTCAAGCGCACCGCCAATTTGGCGATCAGCGTTTTTTGGGCAATCCGAGAGATAGATCATGAAATTATTGAGAATTGCGGCCGCGACGGTCGCGACATTTGTATTTTGCGTAACGGCAGCAACTGCCGGCGCATGGAGCGATGACCAGAAAGCTGTATGGAACGTCATCGAAAGGTCCTGGAAAGACGAAGTCGCGAAAAACAGCAAATGGCCGGCGAACTACGTACATGACGACGCCGTCAGCTGGGGCGCATCATGGCCAATGCCTCGTGGTAAAGAGTCGATGGTGAAATGGTCGCGTTTTGGAGACAGCGCCGGATCTACACTCGAATATGAGCTGATGCCCGCAAAAGTCGTTGTTTCCGGCGATACCGCCGTGGCGCATTACGCAGTCGTTTCTGTCGGCGAAAATTACGAAAAGAAGCGTGAGCGAACTACGGAAGGATTGATTGAAGTTCTTGTACGCGACGGCACCAGCTGGAAATTTTTGTCGTTAACAAGCTTCGAGATTGGCGACGGCGACTGATTTTTATTCTCTAGAATCGAAAACGGCCCGGCATTTTAATTGCCGGGCCGTTTTTTTTAGTTAAGCGACATTAAGACATTCACGAGTATTACCAAGAGCGGCAGCGATCTTGTCGATATGGCGCGCGTCTGTTCCGCAACAACCGCCAAAGATGGTGAGTGTCGGCAGAAGACGGCGCAGGGCCGCATACTCCTCGCCCAGTTCAGCCGGATTACCGTCATCAAGCGTTTCGGCTTCATCAAGCTCCGCATGGGAACATTTCGATGCGTTGGCGCGTATGCCGCGCAGACGCGTAATCCAGGGACCGCCCTCGCGGAGGACATCCTCGAAATGCGTCGGATGGGCGCAGTTAATCAGGTAATAAGCCGGCGCCTTGCGGGTTTCAAAGTCTGTTTCCATAATCGCTTCGCCGAGTTTTTGCCCGGTCGGCAATCGTCCGTCCGTTTCAACAGTAAATGAAATGACGGCGGACAAATTTTCCTTCGCTGCGGCGTTGGCAAACCCGATCGCTTCTGGCGAATTGGTGATTGTCATCGCGGTGAGAAAATCAACCGGCGTTTGCGCCAGGACGCCGACCTGCCAGGCGTGATAGGTTTCGGCCTCTTCGGCGGTCATAAGCGCGCCCGGATCGTAGCCGTCACCGCGCGGACCGACATCGCCAGAAATGACGAGCGGTTGCGTCAACGACGCCTCTGCGACAACCGCCGCCAGAAGTTCAACGCCGGCGCGGTTCGCTGCAGCGAGTTGATCGAGACTGTATCCAAGCGGCGCCGCCCAGTCCGGACTAGCCCGCCATGTCGGCGTTTCCAGTATCAGACCGCGTCCGTGACGGCGGGCGATATCTATATGTTCCTTGTAGAAGCGGCCAATCGCTTGCCGCGCCGCTTCATCTTTCAACAACGGAATTGTTGAAAAATGGGGCAGGTCAAAGCCTTTGTTGAAGGCAAGATCGGTTTCAAGTCCGCTGTCCGCCAAGAACAGGTCGCGGCCCAGTTGTGGCAAGTTTTTTCTATATTGCGCCATGGGATTCTCCTTTGCATTAGGCGCGGGAGATAGTCATGCGCGGGCGGGCCGTTTACTGTCCGATGGCGTTCGCCGCCCCTCACTTTCGTCAGGGCGCGCCAGCGTCCAGCGCGGCAATGAGATCGGCCGAGAAGCGCGCCAGATCAAATCCGCCGCCATCGTCAAAGCCGCGTCGTATGATCAACATATTCCGGGCCGGCACAATCATCAAATATTGTCCGCGATTGCCGCGGGCCGCATAGGATCCTTCCGGCAAGCCGTCGCGCGCGCCATAAAGCCAGAATTGCGCGCCGTAACCTGGATAAGGCGACCCGTTGGCGCGTTGGCGCGGCGGTTGCGCTGGCGCCGGGGTCGCAACGTAGTGCGCCCAGCCATCCGGCAGGATGCGCTCGCCGTTCCAGACCCCGTCATTGAGATAAAGCAGGCCAAGCCGCGCGAGATCTCGCGCTGTCGTCCAAACTTGGCTTGAGAGAACGAAATCGCCGTTCCAGTCTGTTTCGAGAAATGTGCGGTCCATGCCGAGCGGCAAGAGCACTTTCTCAAACGGATAGCGCAAATAATGGCTGTCATTATTCACCCGCTCGCGCAGCACGCGCATCGCAATCATTGTGTCATTATTCGCATAACGCCAAAGCGCGCCCGGCGTCGCGACGAGGCGATTGGTGATCGCATGATCGACAATGCGTCCGCCGCCGAAATAAACATCGTCCGTTCTGTTGCCAGCGGCACTTGATGTCAGACCGCTGGACATGTGCAGCAGGTTTTCGATGGTAATGTCGCCGCGCGGGTCGCCGTTGGTCGACCACGCGGCAAGCGCGGCCGGTTCATCCACCGATAGGACGCCGTCTTCAACCGCAGCGCCCAGAATAGTCACCGCAATAGATTTTGCCACGGACCATGTACGCTGCGGCGTTTCCGCGTCAAATCCGTGACGGTATTTCTCCGCGACGACGGCGCCGTCCCGGACGATAACGACGGCTGTCGTCTCCGTGCCTTCGCCATAGGATTCGCGATCGAACGCCGCTTCAACCATCGCGAGCAATTGCAGATCATCGCTCATCGCCTCCGGCAACGGGATTGGCAAACGGCGGTTCTGGCGTACCTTGGCTATCGGCAGATCGACATCGTCAATGGATGCGCCGGTCGGCAACTGTACACACCCAAGATACGGACGCCATTGCGCGACGCGCGGCGCCATTCCATCCAGATACGCAACCGCGACATTTTTGTT
>JAJFFU010000223.1 GCA_021776465.1 Parvularculaceae bacterium | reverse complement strand
GGTCGCCGCCCTCGCGACGTTTGCGATCCGCGCCGCGGCAATCCGCTACCGGATTCCATCACCCAAATACGCCCGGCCACGGAAGGCCGAACTCGACTGAGACCCTTGCGCGAGCCGGGATTTTCGACCATTAGTGCGCATCCAACCTTCGGGTTATCGCGGGTATAGCACAATGGTAGTGCAGCAGCCTTCCAAGCTGAATATGCGGGTTCGATTCCCGCTACCCGCTCCAATTCTTCAACGAAATCAAAAACTTTCTTTATGGCCGCATCGGGATGGCGGCGCCCGCGAATTCGAGTGCGAATAATTTCGCGTGTCGCAAGGGAAATTGTCGTGCCGACAATGCGCGACAATTGCATTATGCTGGTCATGAAAACGGCATGTCGCCGATGAGAGGGCGAACACAAGATGCAGGATAAGTCGTCAGCAGGCGGTCCTTTGCGCGGGGTCAACGTTGTGGAGTTGGCCGGGCTTGGTCCCGGGCCTTATTGCGGACAGCTACTGGCCGATATGGGCGCCGATGTCATTTTGATTGAACGGCCGGGTGGTAGCGCTTTTCTCTCCCATAATCGCGGCAAACGATCGATTGCGCTGGATCTTCGCCGCGAAGGCGCGGCCGAAATCGTTCTTCGGCTCGTGCGCGGTGCGGATGTCCTCGTGGAAGGATTGCGGCCGGGCGTTACCGAACGTCTTGGGGTCGGCCCGGAGGCGTGCCATGCGATCAATAAAAAGCTGGTCTATGGGCGGATGACCGGCTGGGGTCAGACGGGGCCCTGGGCGAAGATGGCCGGGCACGACATCAATTACATTTCCATTACCGGTGTCCTCAACGCGATGGGCGAGGCCGGAAAGCCGCCGCCGCCGCCGCTCAATCTCGTTGGCGATTTTGGCGGCGGATCGTTATTTCTCCTTTCAGGAATTCTCGCCGGCCTCGTGAACGCGCAGCGCACGGGCGTCGGCGACGTCGTCGATGCCGCGATCATAGACGGCGTAAATTCGATGATGGGGTTCGTGCATTCCCTGGCGAGCCAAAAACTATGGTCGACTGCGCGACATAGAAATTTTCTGGATGGCGGCGCGCCTTACTATCGATGTTACAAAACAGCGGACGATCTGTTTATGGCGGTCGGCTGTATCGAACAGCAATTTTTCACAGAGATGTTGAGCTTGCTGGCCATCGAGCCGGAGGCGTATGGTGCGCAAAACGATATGTCTGCCTGGCCCGCGCAACACAAATTGCTGGAAGAGTGTTTCGCAAGCCGGACGCGAGACGAATGGGCGAAAATATTTGACGGGCGCGATGCCTGCGTGACACCGGTGCTCGACTACGAAGAGGCCCTGACACATCCGCAAAACGCAGCCAGAGAGAGTCTGGTCAGGGAAAACGACGTGACGATGGCCGGAATTGCGCCGCGATTGGCAGGCGCCGATAAGCCGGTTGATACGCATGTGCCGATAAAGGGCGCGGACATGCGCAATATTCTTGAAGAGGCCGGATATTCAGAAACAGAGATTGCTGCGCTGGCGCAAGCCAAAATTACTCGCTGAGTAAGGGCGCCCTGTGCTCCCTATACAGAAATTGAGAAATTGCGCGCGCCTGATCAACTACTATCAGCTTGTCGCAAATTCAGTCGTCATCACTTGCGCGGGGGCCCTCGTAGACAAGCTCAATAACGCCGGTTGCCGACGTGGCGAACAAGGAGATGTTTGCTTCTCTGGCTTTTTTCAATGCAAAGTTTGTTGGCCCGGAGACGGACAGGACGGCCTGAACGCCGCGCCGCGCCGCTTTGGCGACCAGTTCGTATGAACATCGGCTCGACATTACGACAAACCCATCCCTGGTGTCTGCGCATTTAAGGGCGAGCGCGCCGAGAAGCTTGTCCAGGGCGTTGTGCCGGCCGACATCTTCGCGAATGTCTTGAATCTCGCCCTCCAGCCGCGCCCAACCGGCGGCGTGAACGCTGCGTGTTTTTTGATTGAGCAATTGATGATTTGGCAGCGCTTCTAAAGCGCGGGCCATTGCCTCAGGTTTTAACGCTAACTTTTCGTCAGCGACTTTCGGTAACTCAGTGAATAATTCGTCGGCGTTTTCCAATCCGCATACGCCGCATCCGGAGGCGCCGGCGATATTTCTGCGTCTTCCGCGCACATCGAAACGCTCAAGACATGCGTCTTTTATGGTGAAGCGCAGATCCACACCCAACGGTCCATGCACAATATCGAGGCTAACGATATCGTCGACGCGATCAATAATGCGTTCGGTCAACGAAAACCCGACGGCGAAATCGGCAAGGTCGTTTGGTGTCGCCAGCATTACCGCGTAGTTGCGTCTGTTATAGACAAATGCGACGGGCGTTTCTTCGGGAATGCGCCATTTGCTGTGTGCCCCGTCCGCAGCCCGTATGGTCGCCTCGAAATCTGTCTCCGCCGCGACGCCAGTCGTCTTGATAGGGAACATTGCGTTCTATTCCGCCGGCGTCGTTTCGATACGACGGTAATTAGGCGTCTCGCTTTCGTAGTCGCGCTGCCATTCTGATTTATGATTGGCGGGCGAGACTTCAACGGCGGTCACTTTATATTCCGGGCAGTTCGTCGCCCAGTCCGATAGCTCGGTCGTGACAACATTGGCGCCCGATTCCGGATGATGAAATGTTGTGTAAACAACACCCGGCGTCATGCGTTCAGAGATGACCGCGCGCAAACTTGTTTCGCCCTTGCGGCTGCGGATCGAGACCCACTGACCGTCGCGCACGCCGCGCGTCTCTGCGTCAGATGGGTGGATTTCAAGCACATCTTCGCCCCACCATTCAATATTTTCAGTCCGCCGCGTCTGCGCGCCGACATTGTACTGGCTCAATATCCGTCCTGTCGTCAGGATTAAGGGGAACTTGCGTGTTGTTTTTTCTTCTGTCGGCACATATTCGGATATCACGAACGCGCCCTTACCGCGGACGAAGCCATCTACATGCATGATTGGCGTGCCATCCGGCGCTGCGTCATTGCACGGCCATTGCACGCTTCCTTTTTCGTCAAGCATTGCAAACGACACGTTTTTGAATGTCGGCGTCAGCGCCGCGATTTCGTCCATTATCTCCGACGCCGACCCGAAATTCATTTCATAGCCCAAAGCGCGAGACAGATCTTGCGTGACTTCCCATTCGTCCTTGCCTGTGATCGATTTCATGACGGGCCGCACGCGATTGATCCGGCGCTCGGCGTTGATGAAGGTCCCGTCTTTCTCCAAAAACGACGTGCCCGGCAGGAAGACATGCGCAAACCGGGCTGTCTCGGTCAGAAATAAATCCTGAACGATCAGGATGTCGAGCGCCTTCAGCGCCGCCTCGACGTGATGTGTGTTTGGATCGGACTGCGCGAGGTCTTCGCCCTGAACATACATGCCCTTGAATGTGCCGGCGCAGGCCTCATCGAACATATTTGGAATACGATAGCCCGGTTCACCGTCCAGTTCGGCGTTCCATGCGCTTTCAAACATCGTGCGGACGTGATCGTCAGTAACGGGACGATATCCAGAATATTCGTGCGGAAACGACCCCATATCGCATGAGCCCTGAACATTGTTCTGGCCGCGCAGAGGATTGACGCCGACGCCGGGCCGCCCAATGTTGCCGGTCGCCATTGCCAGATTGGCCATGCCCATCACCATGGTCGAGCCTTGACTGTGCTCGGTAACGCCAAGGCCGTAGTAAATCGCCGAATTCTCGCTCGACGCATAAAGGCGCGCGGCGCTGCGGATGTCTTCCGCCGGCACGCCGGTTATTTTTGATACAGCCTCGGGCGAATTTTCCGGGCTGGCGATAAAATTCTTCCATGCGTCGAATGATTTTCCATCGCATCGCTCTGCGACAAAGTCATTGGCCAAAAGATTCTCGGTTACGGCAACATGACCAAACGCATTGATCAACGCGACATTTGTACCGGGTTTGAGCGGCAAATGGTACTCCGCGTTGATGTGCGGCGAGCGCACGAGGTCAATCGCCCGGGGATCTGCGACGATCAGCTTCGCGCCGTCACGCAATCGTCTTTTCATCTGCGATGCAAACACAGGATGCGCATCCGTCGGATTGGCGCCGATGACAATAATCGTATCTGCGTGCAGAACTGAATCGAAATTCTGGGTTCCGGCCGATGTGCCGTAGGTCTGTTTTAACCCGTACCCCGTCGGCGAATGGCAAACGCGGGCGCATGTGTCGACATTATTGTTTCCGAATGCCGCCCGTACAAGCCGTTGCACCAGCCACACTTCCTCGGAGGTGCAGCGCGACGATGTAATACCGCCGACGGATTTGCGGCCATATTTTTCCTGCGTTTCCTTGATCCGGCGCGCAGCAAACGTAAACGCCTCGTCCCAGCTGACTTCGCGCCAAGGATCGGTCATGGCGCTGCGGATCATCGGCTTGGTGATGCGTTCCTTATGGGTCGCATACCCCCAGGCGAAGCGTCCCTTGACGCAGGAATGGCCGTGGTTTGCCTTGCCGTCTTTGTGCGGAACCATGCGGATGACCTGGTCGCCTTTTAGCTCCGCTTTGAACGAGCAGCCAACGCCGCAATAAGCGCATGTGGTCAACACGGTTCGGTCCGGCACGCCGTGATCGATAACCGAATTTTCCTGCAACGTCGCCGTCGGGCAGGCCTGCACGCAAGCGCCGCAGGACACGCATTCAGAGTCGAAAAATGTCTCGCCCATACTGGCGGATACTTTTGAGTCAAAGCCGCGCCCCTCAATGGTCAGCGCCAGCGTGCCTTGCACCTCGTCACAAGCGCGAACGCATCGCGAGCACACAATGCATTTTGACGGGTCAAACGTGAAATAGGGATTGCTTGTATCTTTTTCGGCTTGAAGGTGATTGTCGCCATCATATCCATACCGAACATCGCGCAAACCGACGACGCCGGCCATGTCCTGCAACTCACAATCGCCATTGTCCGAGCAAGTCAGGCAATCGAGCGGATGGTCAGAGATATATAACTCCATGACCCCGCGTCGAAGCTTCGCCAATTTGTCTGTTTGCGTACGGATTTTCATGCCGTCTTCGACAAGCGTTGTGCATGAGGCGGGCGTTCCCTTGCGGCCGTCGACTTCAACAACGCAAAGACGGCACGAACCAAATGCTTCCAGGCTGTCGGTCGCGCAAAGTTTGGGGATCGACAACCCGGCGAGGGCTGCCGCGCGCATAACGGAAACGCCGGCCGGCGCTGAAACAAGCTTGCCGTCGATCTCAACAGTCACATCGGCGCCGGCGTTCTTGTCCGGCGTCCCGAAATCCGTTTCCTTGAGAATAGCCATCTTTGCTGTCCTTGGTTGGCGGGCTTTTCTTCCGGTTCAGTTTAGCCGCCGAAGTCCTCTGGAAAATGTTTTATCGCGCTTTGAACCGGCATTGGCGTCAGCCCGCCCATGGCGCATAGGGAAGCATCGGTCATTAGACCGCATAAATCACTAAGTATCTCGAAATTTTGATCGCGGCTTTCGTTGGCGATAATACGATCAATGACTTCCTTGCCGCGCACCGCGCCAATCCTGCAGGGCGTGCATTTTCCGCATGATTCGATTTCGCAAAATTCCATGGCGAACCGCGCCTGTCGCGCCATATCAACGCTATCGTTAAAAACAACGACGCCGCCATGACCTAGCATGGCGCCATCCGCCGCCATGGCTTCATAGGTCATCGCCACATCAAAACCGGATGCCGGGATATAGGCGCCGAGCGGTCCGCCCGCCTGGACGGCGCGCACCGGTATCCCACTGCGCGTGCCGCCGCCGAAGGTTTCCACGAGTTCACGCAACGTGACGCCGAACGCGGTTTCGACGAGCCCGCCGCGTGCGATGTCGCCGGCAAGTTGAAACGGTTGCGTGCCGCGCGATTTTCCGTCGCCGAAGTTGCTGTAATATTCGGCGCCCTTTGCAAGGATGATTGGCGTGGTCGCCAATGTCAGAACGTTATTGACGATCGTCGGCTTGCCAAAGAGACCGCTGATGGCGGGGATAGGGGGCTTTACTTTTACCTGACCGCGCTTGCCTTCAAGGCTTTCCAACATCGAGGATTCTTCGCCGCAAATATAAGCACCCGCGCCAACGCGTATGTGAATGTCAAAACGCTTGCCGCCGCCGGTAATGTCGTCGCTTAACCATCCGGCGCTCGAAAACAGTTCGACAGCGCGGCGCATTGTTCTAATGGCGTGCGGATATTCAGACCGGATATAGATAAATCCCGTCTCGGCGCCGACAGCCAGTCCAGCGATGACCATGCCTTCAAGCAGTGAGAACGGATCGCCTTCCATCAACATGCGGTCTGCAAAAGTTCCGCTGTCGCCTTCATCGGCATTGCAACAGATGTATTTTTCCGCGCCCGGCGCCGCAAGCGCTGTCTTCCATTTTACACCAGCCGGAAAACCCGCGCCGCCGCGACCGCGCAAGCCTGACGCCGTAACGGCGTCGACGATTTCTTCCGGCGCCATGGTCAGTGCTTTGCGCAACCCCGCCAACCCGCCATGGGCCTCATAGTCAGACAAGTCCAAAGGATCGATGACGCCGCAACGCATGAAGGTCAGCCGTTGCTGATTTGCGAAATAGGCGATGTCTTCCGTTTTTCCGTGGGCGAGCGTGTGGTCGCCGCCTGATAAAAATCCGGCGTCGAAAAGTGTTTCAACATCGTCAGCTCTCACCGGTCCGTATGCGATGCGTCCGTCCGGCGTTGCGACTTCGACCAACGGTTCCAGCCAAAGCATGCCGCGCGATCCGTTGCGGACGATATCGATTTTGATGTTGCGTTTTTTTGCCGCGGCGGCGATCGCGGCGGCTGTTTCATCGGCTCCAACCGACAGCGCGGCCGCATCGCAGGGGACATACACTTTGACTGATCCCCCCATGATCATTGCCGCCGGTTGGTGCGTTGGTCTTCGCAAACAGCGTCGAAACGTTCCGGCGTCACCCGCCCGTAAAGCGTCTCGTCGATCATCATGGCCGGCCCGAGCGCACAATTCCCCAAACAATAGACAGCTTTCAGACCGAAGTCGGCGCCTTCGGCCGCGTCGCCGAATTTGGTGTTGAGTGTCGCTTCCGCATAGTGCGCCAATTCTTCGGAACCGACCGCCTGGCAGGCTTCCGCCCGGCAGATTTTTATCGTCGCCTGCGGCGGTGCTGTGCGCCGAAAATCATGGTAAAAACTGACAACGCCATGGGCTTCAGCGCGCGAAATATTCAGGGCGTCGGCGACAATTTTTAACGCGCCGTCGCTGATATATCCGTCGGTCGCCTGAATATCGTGCAATATTTCAAGCAGCTCATCAGGTTTGTTCTGATGGCGATCACAAATCTCGCGGATCAATGGTTCCTGGGACGTGTCAATCAACGTAACCATAGTGCTTTCTCGTATAGCAACTTTCGCGCAGCCAAGCACGTGAATTTATATAATCGCCAATGCCGCCGATTTTATGCCATTTATGTTCGTGATAAACTGTACGTCGGGCGCGCTTTCAACAATTTTCGCGAGTACACACAAAAATCATTGAATCATTCATAACCGCGATGATTAAGACGCCGGCCAAATGATCCGCCGCACGCGGTCGCTTAACGCCTACTTCGCCTTCAATGCAATGTATCCGGAACGTGGCGGCAGCACCGCCGGTAAGGCGCTTTCACGGCCTTGAAAACCGACACTCATCACCGGCGAGGCCGAAGCCTCCGCGGGTGGGCGCCACACTATGGGCGCGTCGCCAAGGTTGAATACGCAGAGCGCCACCTCGTCGCCGTCGCGGCGGTAATACGCCAGTGCGCCGTTAGCGTCATTGATGAAGTCCAAATCGCCAATCCGTAATGCGGGGTGTTTTCGGCGCAGTTGAATCAAGGCGCGCATGAAGGTCAGCATCGAGCCGGCGTCATTCTCCTGCGCGTCGATCGACAGCGCGATATGGCGCGCATCAATTGGCAACCATGGATCGCCGGTCGAAAATCCGGCGTTGGCTTTGTCGCGGCGCCATGGCATCGGCGTCCGTGCGCCGTCGCGGCCCAGCGTCAACGGCCAGTTGGCAATTGCTTCCGGATCCTGCAAGCGATCAAATGGCACGTCACCTTGTGGCAGGCCGAGCTCTTCGCCCTGATACAAAAACGCATTGCCGCGCAAGGTCATGAGCAGCATCGCGTATAGTCTGGCGGCCTGCTCCCGGTTCTGTTCATCAGCCCAGCGACTGACGGCGCGCGGTGCGTCGTGATTAGAAAACGCCCATGACGGCCATGCGTCGTCCGGCCTCCATGCGCCAAGCGTATCCTTAACCAGCGAATTTGCGAGCGCGTCTGCATAAAGGAATGTAAAATCATAGGCGGACGTCAATCGTTTCCCGCCCGCTGTAAATGCTTTCATTTCGTCAAGCGGCGCATCGCCTACGACTTCGGCCACCGTAAAAATATCGTTGTACTGATTTGTTACGTCGCGAATGCGTTCGAGAAACGCCGGAATGTTCGCGTGCGACCGGTTGTAGAGTTGGCGCTGGTAATCAAACGGGCGCGTCAACACGCGACCGTCTCGCGCCGCCGGCGGATTGTCTCTTAGCGCCGGATCATGCATGGCGAAATTCAATGCGTCGAGGCGAAAGCCGTCGACCCCGCGATCGAGCCAGAAGCGCGCAACGTCGAGCAGTGCGTCCTGCACGTCAATATTATGCAGGTTCAGATCCGGCTGGCTGGTCAGGAAATTGTGCAGATAGTATTGTTGGCGGCGCGCCTCCCATGCCCACGCGCCACCGCTGAACACGGACTGCCAGTTATTTGGCGGCGACCCATCGGGCTTGGGGTCGGCCCAGACATACCAATGGGCCTTTGGATTGTTCTTGTCCTGTCGGCTCTCCGAAAACCAGCGATGTTGGTCCGACGTATGCGAATAAACCTGGTCTATAATGACTTTCAGGCCAAGTTCGTGGGCTTTCGAGATGACTGCGTCGATGTGTTCAAGGCTGCCGAAGATTGGGTCGACGCCGCGATAGTCTGCGACATCATATCCGAAGTCATCCATTGGCGAAGTAAAGAACGGCGACAGCCAAATAGCGTCAACGCCGAGTTTCGCGACGTAATCAAGGCCGGCAAGGACACCGCGTAAATCGCCAACGCCATCGCCGTTGGCGTCGAGAAAGCTGCGCGGATAAAGTTGGTATATGACCGCGCCGCGCCACCATTCAATCGCGCCTTTGGCGTTGTGACAATCACTCATCGGTTTTTCGGTATTCATGCCATCGCGTCCCGGTGATTCGCTCGTGCGCATACTATAGCGCAAGTTTTATGAAACGCGCGCGCGATGTCGCTGGCCACCCATGGATTGCGCGTCCGGGCGTTGATGATTACGTTGCGATGCAAATAGGGGTTTCGAAGTTGTCGTTCATGGGCGAACACTTTTATGTGGCTCAATGCGTCATGGCGCCGGCGCCAAACGGGGCGCTTTGGTTTTCTGGCTTAAAGGAACGCGATGGCTGATCCTGTCCTCGTTGCTGATATTGGCGGCACCAATGTCCGCTTTGCGATTGCCGAGCGCCATCACGGCGTCATCGCCATCCGCGATGCGCAAACGCTTCATGCGCGAGATTTCAAGACTATTCGCGACGCCGCTGCCGCCTTTCTGACGGGCGTCGACGTCAAGCCGGTGCGCGGTTGTTTTGCTGCGGCGGGTCCCGTCATCGTCAATGAAGTTGAGTTCACCAACTCGAACTGGACCTTGCGGGCGGCGGAGGTCGCCGGTCCATTAGGGCTCGCGGAGTTTCGTATCGTCAATGATTTTTATGCGCTTGCCGTTGGCGCCGCCCATCTTGGCGACGGTGCGTTTATTTCGGTAAAAGAGGGCAAGCGCATGGAGACCGCGCCGCAGCTCATCTTGGGGCCGGGGACAGGTCTTGGTCAGGCGTTGATTGTGCCGACAGGCGCCACGCGCAGGGTCGTCGCCACAGAGGGCGGTCATGTCAGTTTCGCCGCGCAGACTGAAGATGAGCTTGACGTTAAAAAGATAATTGCACGCGACTATCGGCGTGTTTCCGTTGAGCGGCTGTTATCGGGTGGCGGGCTCGTCAATATTTATCGCGCTTTGTGTGAAATGCGAAATGTAAACAATACGCCGCTTCAACCCGATCAAATTACGGCCGCCGCTGCCGCGGGAAATGACGCTATCGCCGTGAGAACAGTGAACATGTTTTGTGAAATTCTCGGCCGTGTCGCGGGCGACGCCGTTCTTTCAACGGGCGCGCGCGGCGGCGTGATCCTGGGCGGCGGCATATTGCCAAAGATCCAGGAAGCATTTTTGAAGAGCGCTTTTGCCACATGCTTTGTCGATAAAGAACGCATGTCGGATTACATTGGCGCCGTCCCGGTTAAAATGATTGTGGACGAAGGGGCCGCTCTTATTGGGGCCGCGGCCGTTCTGGACGATGAAAGTTGATAATCGATCAGCTGTCGGGCACTGCGCCGATTTCAATTATGGCGCGGTGGCCTGCATCATCGTTGTGCTGCGAGCGTTTCTTGCTTTGCCGCGCGCCTTGTTTTCATACATTTCCGCATCCGCCACGCGCATGGCTTGCATTAGGTCTTCTTCCGCCTGCGGATCGATAATTGCACTGCCGATACTGACCGTGTAACCGATTTTTTTGTTATTGGCCGAGGTCGTGTAGTTGACCCCGCTCATTAACTTGTCACGAACAATTTCGACTTCCTGTTTTGACCGGACGTTTTCGAGGACGATCACAAATTCATCGCCGCCGAGTCGTGCAACGATATCTGTACTCCTGACGCATTTTTTCAGTTTTGCGGATAAATGCATCAACAGCGTATCGCCGGCTTCGTGACCATGCGTGTCGTTCACGGACTTGAAATCATCGACGTCGACGACCAATACGCCGACTTTTCTTTCGGCGCGCCGCGATCGCGACAGGCCGCGGCGCCAGCGGTCATAGAGTAGTGCGCGATTTCCAAGGCCGGTGAGGCTGTCATGAAACGCCTTCGCCGTCAGGTCCACTTCCTTCTCCTTCCGGCTGACAGCGTATTGGATACTCCGTTCGAGGGCGCAGCTGTCCAGCGCAGTTTTCGGCAAATAGTCTTGTGCGCCGATGCCGAGCGCGGCGATGGCGATGTCCGCATCATCGGTTCCTGTAAGGACGATGATTGGCGCGTCGGGTCCTGCTTTGTTGATTTCGCGCACCGTATGAAGACCAGTACTGTCCGGCAAATTCATGTCGACCAGGACGGCGAGAAAGTCGCCGCGCGACAGATGTTTGCAAGCCTCGGTGAGTAGCGAGCATCGCTGAACAGTGAACGGACGTTTGCAACATTTCTCCAACAATTCACGCGTTACCGCGGCGTCGAAATCATCGTCCTCAAGCAACAAAATTTTTCGGTTGCGCGTCATTATTTCAACCCCCGTATTTGCGGCGCATTCGCGCGTTGCGCGTGGCCAACGTATTATGCAACTATAAATTGCAAAATTTATGTAATAATTTACTAACGCGGACGACGCGGGCCCCAGTTTTCCGTGCGTAATCGGCCGCCGCAATAATTTATTAAGGTTCGTGTAAGGAATTGTTCACCAAGGCGCGGCGTCTGGATGTAATATCCGCGCTAGCGACGCCAAAGAATACGCTATTTGCTGATTTTGCGCTGCGCGACGCGAGACCCGTCTTTAATGGATGGCCCAGGATAAAGGACGAGCCGCTGGCCGGCGGTAAGGCCGCTCTCGATTGCGGCTTTGACGCCATTGTTGCGCGCGACTTTCACCAATGTCTGCCTCGCCCTGCCGCCATCGACGACAAATACGGCCCAGTCCGCGCCGCTGCGAAAAAGCGCCGCTGACGGAACAGTAAGCGCTTCGTCGTCATTCCAGGTAATAATCCTGGCCTCGACACGAAACCCGTGACCAAGACCGATGCGAGCATTGAGCGGATCTTTGAACTGAATGATTGTATTGACCCGTTGCTCTTCGACCCCGAGTGCGGAAAATTTTGTAAAGCCCCACGGCTCAACGCGTTCAACGACACCTTCAAGGGCGTCCTCGCCGCCCCATTTTTCGATCATCACGCGCTGTCCGGGTTTTACGCGCACAGCATCCGTCGATAACAGTTCTACGACAATTTCGAGATCATTTGAGACGTCGCCGATCTCAAGGATCGGCGCGCCTTCCTGCAACGTCATTTCACTTTTTTGTATAACGCGCAGGATTTGGCCCGATATCGGCGCTGTTAATGGAATTGCGTTGTGGTAATCGTCGTCGATATCGCCTTGCGGCACCGTACCCAGCGGCAATGCGTCCAGCGGCGGTGTTTCTGAAAACCCGATGAGCGCGGCGCGGGCGCGGGCGAGCTCAGCTTCACGGATGGAAATTGACGACTTCGCCGCGTCAACGCCGGCTGTCGCGTTACGCAGTTCCCGTTGCGCCTGATCGGCCTGTTCCTGCGATGCAGCAAGCGGCGCCAGATCCTGATAGCGATCGAATTGCGTTTGCGCGAGGTCCTGATCGGCAAGCGCGGCATTCAACTCGGACCGCGACAACCGCAACGCAGCCATCGCGGCGCTGACCGAAGCTTCGGCTTGCTCGCGACTTCGCGCGTCCAGCGAAGAGGGCGGTGCCGGCAATAACGTCGCGATGATCGTTTCGCCGCCGCGAACATCGTCGCCGGGCTCAACATCGACACGCATCAATCGTCCTGCAATTGGCGCGGAAACAACATAGGCGTCGTGAACTCGCGTTTTTGCTTCCTCATCAATGGTGACACTCATGGGCGCTGTATCGACCGCGCCAATATCGACTATCAACGGGCGCGGCCAGAATGTGTAGACCAAACCCAAGATGACGACGGCGGCAACGCCGATCAAAATGCGATTACGTGAACTCTTTTTGGTCATACCTACTCTCGGGTTTTCAATGAGGCGACGAGATCGAGCTTGCCAACATCGCGGTTAACAAGCCAGCCGGAAACACCGGCGGCAGTAAGCACTGCGACAACGGCGACGCCATAACTTGCAGGGGCAAAGGAAACGGGAATCTGATAGAGGTCCGTGCTGAAGCCCGCAGAAACAGCGAGAGACAGATAATGCCCAAGGGCAATGCCGAAAGGCAGCGCCAGTAACGTAATGATCCCGAGTTCGCCAAGCAGGACAAACGACGCCTCGCCCTTGGTGAAGCCGATGACGCGGAGGCTGGCGAGATCGCGCTCACGTTCGGCAAAAGCGATGCGCGCGCTGTTATAAACAATGCCGAAGGTGATGATCGCTGCAATGGCCGCCATAATATAACGCATGCCGCCGGCGCCTTCGTCCATCATCTGCTGAAAGGCGCCGCGCGCTTTCGATTTAATGCTGACGCCAGCAACGGCGGGCATGTCTTTCAGGGCAACATAAATATCGTCGGCCTTCGCGCTATCGATACGCAGATAGGCGCCGGAAACACGGCCGGGTTCTTTTAATGCTTGATTGAGTGCGCCGAGTTCGAAATACGCCGGCGCCCCAAGCAGGCTTTGCGTGACGCCAACCACAGGCAATTCCAGCGTCGGCCGCCGGCCTTCGCGAACATCGACGGTAAGGCGGTCGCCGGGCGCAATATTGAGTTTCGCGGCGAGGGGCTCGGCAAGGATAATGCCGTCACCCCTGACAAAGATTGCTGAATTGTCTGCGGCGACCGCACGGTTCAGCCGCGGCTCGGAGATGAGCCCGCTAAGTGCGCCGCGATGGGAATAGCGGCCGTTACGCAGGATCGCCGGCACGGATCTGAAGGGTTCGACTTCAATTACGCCGGCGACATTTTGCAGATCGAAAAGCGTTTTATCGGACAGTGGTTCGACAAACGAGACCGTGACATCGCTGCGATCAAGAACCGAGAAATTGACGTCCATCATTTTATCGAAACTCGCCAGCACGGTCAGCATCGCCACAGAAAGCGCCATACCTGATCCGATCCCGACAATCGCTGCAACGGCGCGGCCCGGCTGGCGCGCAATCCGGCGCACGACCATGCGGCTGGGCTGGTCGAGTACTTTTTTCAGTTGCTCGCTGAACGAAACCGATCTTGTGTAATCTGCCGGCGCAGACGGGCGCATGGCGACGGCTGGCGTCAGCGCGAATACCTGACGGAGGACGACAACGCCGCCGAACGATGCGGACAAGACGCTTGCGGAAAACCCGATGATAAACGCCGCCGGATCAACATTAAATACCAGGAACGGAAATTTGAAATAGTCAAGATAAAGCTCGACCATGCCGCGCCCGCTTAAGACGCCAAACATACAACCGAGGAGTGCGCCGCCGACCGCAACGGCAAGGACAAATTTGAAATAATGCACGCCGACTTCCAGGCTCGAATAGCCGAACGCTTTTAACAGTCCGATTTGCTCACGTTCGGCGTGGATCATTCGCGAAATCACGATGTATAAAAGAAACGCCGCGACAGCGAGAAATATTGGCGGAACACTGCGCGCTGATACCCGCAGGCTGGATATTTCTTCGGAAACAAACCGGTTGGAAATCTGATCATCGAGTCCGTATGCGCCGACGCCGCCGTAAGGGTCCAGCACGCGATCGACCGCGTCAATTACCGCGTCAAGATTGGCGTTTCGACCAAGCGCAATCAAAGCTTCGTTAAAAGCGCCGTCAAGATCGAACGCCGCACCGAGCGCATCACGGCTCATCCATAGTACAGCAAAATTGGCGTCGTTAGGAGCAAGTTCGCCGGGCGCCACCGCGTAAAGATATTCCGGCGACTGGACGAGGCCGACAATATCGAATGTACGGCGTGCGCCGTTCATTGTCGCCGATAAGTGATCGCCGGGCGCAAGCCCGCGCGCCCGTGCAAAGCCATCAAGCAGCAGGATTTCGTCTTTTCGCGATGGATTGATCCGTCGCCCGTCGGTCAGGTAGACATCGTTTATTCGGGGCGTCCCAAAATCCGGAAGAGAGACGGCGAATGCGCGGATCGGCGCCGGTTCGCCTTCAAGATCAATAAGCGCGCCGCCGGCAATGCGTCCCTCAACCGCGCCGACGCCCTCTATCGCGGCAAGGTCTCTGAGAACATGATCGGGCGCGCGTTTCACCGGTGCGAAGACATCTGCGAGGCGATAGCGTTCGTAGTATGCGGCGCGTGTCTGATCGAGGGAATTGACCAGCCCATCCATCATCACCAGCATCAAGACGCCGAGCGCAATAACGACGGCGATCGCCAGGGATTGCCCTTTCATGCGCCACAAATCCCGGCCGAGTTTGCGATCGAGCGGGCTCACCATTGGATCTCCCCGGGATCAAGCTTGGTTTTATTGACGATAACATCGCGGATTTTCCCGTCTGCGAAGCTCAAGACGCGGTCGGCCATTGCGGCGGTCGCCGCCGCGTGGGTGATGATCAGGACAGTTGCGCCGAGACGTTCATTGACATCTTTCAGTACACGAAGCACGGCGCGGCCGGTTTTGCTGTCGAGCGCGCCGGTTGGCTCGTCGCAGAACAAGACCTCCGGTTGTTTCGCAACGGCGCGGGCGATCGCGACACGTTGTTGTTCACCGCCGGAAAGCTGCGCCGGAAAGTGGTTTGCGCGTTCTTCAAGTCCCACAAGCGCAAGCGCTTCATTGGCGTCCATCGGGTTATCGGCGATCTCCGTGACGAGTTCGACATTCTCGCGGGCAGTCAGGCTCGGCATCAGATTGTAAAACTGGAATACGAAGCCGACATGGCGGCGGCGAAATTGTGTGAGGGCGGCGTCATCCATGGCGGTCAATTCGTCATCCATGAACCACACGCGTCCCGACGTCGCCCGGTCAAGCCCACCCATGATGTTAAGCATGGTCGATTTACCGCTGCCTGAAGGACCCAATACAACGACAAGTTCACCGCGCGGCACTTCGAGATCAACGCCGCGCAGGGCATGAACCGCCGCCGCCCCGGATCCGTAAACTTTGGTCACGTCTTCGCTGCGAAAGGCAAATGGCGCAAAGGGCTTTGGGGCGGGCTCAGACACTTGGATTTCCATGATTGTTGGAACGCCAACGCACCATAGCTTGAATTTCGCTCAGGTCGAATGTTGATTGAGCGGGCGTATCATCCTTTCGGAAGGCATGTGCGGGTGCGCCGCTCGGTCGTAATTCGAACAATATCCAGTTCAATTCGCAAAGGCCTACACAGAAAAAATTAGTGTCCATTAACAAATTATTGCGGACTTACTAAAAACACGCGCGTTATCTCTGCAAATTTATATATCTTTTTAGCGTCTTTATCTTTGCCTAGAAATTCAGAAAGTTTCAGTGAGCGCAGACGCTTGAATGCGCCCGCATGTGAACTTTCCAGAAAGATAGGCCAGAAGGATAGGGATGATGTCGGGAAAAGCGCAAATTCTGATCGTAGACGATTGTGACGATGCACGCGGGCTACTTTCATTGTATGTCGAAAAGGCGGGGCACACGCCAATTCCCGCGTCGAATGGTAATGATGCGCTGGAAATAATTTCCCGTCAGGATATCGCCCTCGTGCTGATGGACCTGACCATGCCGGAAATGGGCGGCTTTGAGTTGCTTCGGAAGATGAGGGCGAAGAAACGGTTAATCGAACTGCCGATATTGATGGTCACGTCGATCAGCGAGACGGCCGGCTTTGTGCGGGCATTGCACCTCGGCGCCAATGATTACGTTACGAAGCCTGTTAACATGAAGGTTCTAGTAGCGCGCATAAGTAGTCAACTGTCGCGCCGCACCGCATACAATAATCTCGACGAGCTGAAAGACGAGTTGCTTCAAGAGTTGGGCAAGCGGAAAGAAATTGAAGATCGCACGCGTGAGTTCTGTACGACTGCCACGAACATTACGCGCAGGCTCCTTGCGCAACAAACCGAGGCAATTACAGCGTGCATGAATTTCGACAAGGGCAACCAGGCGGAAATCCAGCGCGCTATTGCGACATCAATTCGCCATATTGAAAATATCGAAAATGACAGCCGCGCGCTCGGGTTTACGATGGCAAGCGATTTCGGAAGCCGTGTAAAACGGAACTTTCTTGAAGCCGAAGCAAACGCGCCGAACATTGATGATGCAACTGTCGATCGGTTGGTTCGTATTGTAGCGGAATTCAGAACGCTTTTGCAGTCCGTCGCGCCAGAAGACTTGGCGTTCTATAATGCTGTCCTTCTTGGCGGGGAGGACCAGTCCGATGAGAAAGACGGTATCGCCTGTTAGGCAAACCGTTGAACGACAGTTCACCGGGTCTCTAAAACTGGAGTCTGTACTTTGAACGACTGCGCAGAAATTCACCAAGAAAGCTCGATACAGCAGCGGCTTCGTGCGCTTATTGACCAGCATCATAAAAACCTGCTTCGAGAGATCGAATCGGTGCGACCCGTGATCCAGGCAATAGGGGGAACGAAGCCCGCAGATTGCCACGCGGTGCAGCAGTCAATCGACATCACTCACAAGATCGCCGGCAGCAGTGGTTCTATGGGCTTCAATGAAATCAGTGAAGCTGCAAAAAAGATCGAGACCCATTTGAACTCGCTAGCGGTGACTGACGAGGATATGCCGGCCGCCGACCGCGATTTACTTCGTCAATATTTTTGCGATCTCGAAGCGCTGATTGCAACGGTGTCGCCGAAAGACTCCGACCTTTACTCCGCTGAGGATTTGTAGCGCCGACACACTTCTTGTGTGCGCGTTGGGAAATATGCGCGCGTCACGCAGTCCTTTGCGCAGCTCGAGAATGCGCCTTCAGCCGGCAATATTTACAACTCGCTAGGTATAATCGTTTAGCATAAGTCGCCTGCGACGGAGGCAGACTTGGCGAATTTGGATTCAACTTGTGCCGTGGACGAGACACCGCTCTCCGAAACGAGGCCGCCGCCGCTGAACGATGTTCGCGGCCAGTCATTGTATATCGTTTCGGCGGTGTTCGTGGCGGTGAATCTGCTGCACACATTCATGGCGCAGGACGCTGCGCCGGGGCTTACCGCGGCGCGGATTGCCGGAATTGTAGCGCTCGCCATTTTTATCGCTTGTCCTGCATTTTATTATTTTACGGGGCGACGGCGTCTTGCGGCGGCAGTGTTGATTGTTACGACATTCTTCGTCGTCATTTATACAACGCTCAACAATGGCGGCGTGCCCGCGCCGACCCTGCCGTTTTTGACCATTCTCCCGTTAGCCGCCACAATTATCATCAGCCGCATCGCCGGTATCGTCTCCGCTGTTGTCGTTTTATGTGCCGTCGGTTTTCTTCTTTTTGCGACAAACCAAGGTATCGCCGTTCCGTCGCCACACCATGTTGGTGAGTTACGCGTTCTTTTTGCATCATCGATTGTACTGACGGCAATTGCGATTACGCTTGTCGCCTTGTCATACGAAAAACTGGCGCAAAGTACGCTGCGCCAGCTTAGCGACACGCATCGCAGGCTGATGGTTGATGCACACAAGCTCTCTGAAAATCAGATTTTCATTAAAACCGTGCTGGATACAATGCAAGATGGCATTGTCGCGGCCGACAAAGACGGACGCCTAACCTATCTGAACCGCGCCGCACGGGAGTTTCACGGATTCGGCGTTGACACGGTCACGCCCGAACAGAGACGAAATGCGTTCAAACTCTTCGAGCAGGACGGAAAAACACCGCTTTTGATTGAGGACGCACCACTTCACCAAGCAATTTATGGAGACACAGAAAATAACCAGGAACTGGTAATCGCGCCACGAAACCAGTCTCCGCGGTTAATGGAAGTGCAAGCGCGTTCCCTTTTTAACAATCAGAGAAGTAAAATCGGCGCGGTCGCAACATGGCGCGATATTACGAGCGAGCGAAGCCAGGCAAATGAAATCCTTGCCTTAAAGGAACGCTACGAAATCGCAATGCAGAGCGCGAATATCGGTTTATGGGAATATGACATTGCGAAAGAGGAACTGTATTGGTCAGACCTGATCCATGACATCCTTGGGTCGGATCGTGACAGTCACGGAACGTTCGGGTCGTTCATTGAAAATCGACTGCATCCTGACGATAAGGACGAAGTTCAAAACGCGCTGTATCTTTCCGCTACCGAGGATGCACAAATTTCTATCGTTTTCCGCCTTCGGTGTGAGTCCGGATCGTACGCCTTTGTACGGGCGCGAGGCAAAACTGTTTATAGCGAGGCAGGTCTGCCACTCAGGATTTCTGGGTCTTTTGTTGACGTTACCGAAGAAGAAAACGCCGAAAGCCTTCGGCGGTTGGTCTGGCAAGTCCTGACTGAGCAAGGCATCGATGCAGACCAGAAGCTGCAATATATTTTGTCGCGGACGACAGAATATTATGGCCTTCGCGTTGGCATGATCGCCAGGATTGATGGTGACGCATATGACGTCATTCACGCTTATTCGCCTGAAGAAGAAGTCAAGCCGGGGCATACCGCGACAATTTCCGGCGCATATTGCGCCCATGTAATCGGGTCGGGCGCTTTGCAGGCTTTCCATAATGTAGAGGAAAGCGAAATACGCAGCCTTCCGTGCGATTTCAATTTTATGCGCGGCGCGTATATCGGGATTCCACTGATTGTTGATGGAAAAATGTATGGAACGCTGAATTTCTCGTCACCGACGCCGCGCGATAAACCGTTTTCGACATCTGACTTTCAACTCATCGAACTCATTGCCCAGTGGGTCGGATTTGAAATTGGCCGAAAATTGAACTTGCAGTCGTTGCGACAAAGTGAGGAACGCTTTTCACTGGCCGCCGACGGTGCGAGCGTTGGCATTTGGGATTGGAAAGACGTTACAGGCAGCGAAGAGCACTGGTCCGATCAATTTTATCGCCTGTTGGGATATGAGCCCGGCGAAATTGAAGCGTCACTTGATGCATTCAAAGACATTATTCACGAGGAAGACCACGAACAGACGTTCAGTGCGGTGGAGCGGCACTTTAACGCCGGCGAACCCTTCAGGGTCGAATACAGACTTCGCTGTAAGGACGGTTCATTCAGATGGTTCCTTGGTACTGGCCAAGCTGTCTGGGACGACATCGGCAATCCGCGTCGCATGATCGGCTCGATCATGGACATCCATGAACGGAAAAAAGCTGAAACGCTAAAAAGTGAGTTTGTCTCGACGGTTTCCCATGAGCTTAGAACGCCGATGACATCGATCATGGGCGCGATTGGCCTCGTTCAATCCGGCGCCTTCGGCGATATGGGACCGAAGGCGACGGACCTGTTAAAGATGGCGTCCACAAATGGCGAGCGACTGGTTCGCCTGATCAACGACATATTGGACATCGAGAAAATTGAGGCCGGGAAAGTAGAGTTTCAAAAAATCCCGATCAATGTCTCAGACTTGATCAGGGACGCTGTAACCCAGAACGAAACGTTCGCTGTCGGTCACAACGCCAGGATCGAATCTGTTGATGAGTGTAACGGCGCAATGACGCTCGGTGATCCCGATCGTTTGATGCAGGTATTGACGAACCTGATCTCCAATGCGGCGAAGTTCACTGGTGAAAACGGTCTGATACAAGTAAGGGCGCGTCGTGACGGCGGCGGAATCCGTATTTCCATCACGGATAACGGGCCCGGAATTGCGCAAGATAAATTGCAATCAATATTTGAGAAATTCACACAACTTGACGCGCGCGACAGCCGCGCCAATGCGGGCACCGGCTTGGGGCTATCCATCTCCAAAGCAATTGTGGATGCCCATGACGGCGAGTTAAGCGTACAAAGCCATGACGGTGTGGGAACGACCTTTTCAATTGTGCTAGATGAAAAAGTTGAGGAAGAAAACGGCTCGCGGACAGTCGCGTTTGACGAAATAACCGGCGTTTACTCCGGTCGCAAACGAATTCTTCACGCGGAGGATGATCGAGATACAGCGGCTTTATTGGAACATATGGTCGGTGATATCGCGGATGTAAAAATATCCCCGACCGTTGCCTCCGCGCGCTCAAATTTGGAAAATTTCGAGTACGATCTCGTCGTTCTCGATATGACGCTGCCAGACCAGCGTGGCGAAAAGGTCCTGGAGTATATGGCCGAAATGCAAGCGCCGCCGCCGGTTATTATTTACTCCGTTGAAGATTTATCGGACAGGCGATGGCCGAATTTCGTCATCGGTGCATTCGTTAAGTCGCGAATTCCGCAGAAAGTTCTTTACGACAAAATAAAAGATGTACTTGGCATGACCTTAAAGGAGGCTGCGGGGCTATGACAGAATTGAATACGATTGCGTGTGTGGAAGATGATGAAGACATCCGCTCGATCATAGAATTGACGTTGTCAGACATTAAGGGCTGGAACGTAACGTTGTTTTCTGACGGCGGCAAAGCACTGGACGGTATCGAGGCGGCGTCGCCGCAGCTAATTGTCCTTGATGTCATGATGCCTGGGATGGATGGCCTGGAAACACTTGCAAAAATTCGCGCCATTGCAGGGTTTGAAGAAACGCCGGCGATTTTTATGACAGCAAAAGCGCAGCCGACGGAAATGACGCGCTACATAGATGCGGGCGCCGTTGGCGTCATCGTAAAGCCGTTTGATCCGATGACGCTTGCCGAACAGATTCAGGATTTGTGGTCGAAAGCCGCGTGACCTGGAATTTCTTCCAACGCGCGTGGGTTGTCATTTAGTCGTGGCCGCCGAATGTCCGTTGAACCGCAACAGGGTCACTCAGCGCCGCGCCGCCAGCCAAGCCTTGATTGCGTGTCGGAAAGCGTCGACGGTTTTGACCGATTGAACGCGATTTTTGCCGCC